>JAFQPC010000104.1 GCA_017411935.1 Clostridia bacterium
AACCTGACGCTCTAACCAACTGAGCCATACCCACCATCGTGGCGTGCCTTGAGGGACTCGAACCCCCGACCTACTGCTTAGAAGGCAGTTGCTCTATCCTGCTGAGCTAAAGGCACATACTGCATAAATGGCGCAACAAGTGCGCCATTTACGTTGGAGCGAGTGATGGGAATCGAACCCACGCGACCAGCTTGGAAGGCTGGGATTCTACCATTGAACTACACTCGCATATAAGTTTCCTTGAAAACTGCTATAATATAATACCACAAACTTTTCTTCTTGTCAAGTGTTTCTGAGAAAATTTTTAAATTTATTTTTTGTCTTGCCTAATTTTTGATTGTATGATATACTATAGATGCAAAATATTCCAAAGGAGAAAGACAATGAAGCTACCGAGAGAACTTTCGGAATATCTCAAAAAACAGAAAATGAAGCGGATCATTCCGTGCGCCCTGATGCAAGTGCTGATCGCCCTCGTTCTGATCTTGTGGGGCAATACGATCGTACGCACCGACGTACTTCCGTTTAAGATCGCGGTCTTTGTTCTGATGCTACTCGTTCCGTTTCTGGTGACGGGAGTTCCTTTCAAAGTATTGCAAAAGCCGTGGCGCGGCGAGATCATCAAGGTAGATATTCAGGACGGTGTGGCATTTACGTCCGATCGGGATAAGGATCGACCGCACGGAACCTTGACCATCGTTTTGACGGTACAGGCAGACGATGGAAAGATTGTTATCAAAGAGATCGGTGCGGGGACCTATACCAAGGTGTGGTGGGAACCGGTGGCGAATACCAAAGCCGATCATATCGTGGATCGCTATCAAGTCGGCGACAGAGTATTTCAACTGGGCAAGCAATATCCGATCATCGTGTTGCCGAAGCCCGAGGATCAGCACTGTCAATGCGCCGTTTGCGGCAGAACCAATGCCATAGAAAATGAAACCTGTGAGGAATGCGGACATACGCTGATTAAGTAAAGCAAAGCACCTTTGGTGCTTTGCTTTTTTCTCTTGCAAATTTTTTCAAAATATGATACAATAAAGAAAATGTGTGTACGAGAGGTGCTTATGGAGCTTTGGGATGCTTATACCCGCGATGGAGAAAAGACCGACGCGGTGCTCATTCGTGGAGAGCCGATCCCCGACGGACTGTATCATATTTGCAGTCATACGCTGGTTCATCACCGAGACGGAAGTATTCTTTTGATGAAAAGAGCCTCCACCAAGGATGGCTATCCGGGACGTTACGAGGCCTCGGCAGGCGGCGCAGCGCAGCAGGGGGACGACCGACTTTCCTGCATTCGACGCGAACTTTTCGAGGAGACGGGACTCCGCGCGGAAGAATTTTTTGAGGTCAACCGCGTGGTGTACGAAGAATACCATCAGATCACCTATTTCTTTGTTTGTGTCGTGGATTGCGACAAGGATTCGGTGACCTTGCAAGCGGGCGAGACCGAAGGGTATTTGTGGCTTTCCGAAGAAGACTTCATCGACTTTATTGAGAACCGGATGATTGATACGCACAAGAAGAGCTATGAGCCTTATTTTCGAAAAATGAAGTATATCAAATAAAAAAACAAGGAGCTTTTATGTTGGAAAACATCATAAACACCGTCAACGACGCGTTGTACGGCTACATTCTGATCATTGCATTGGTGCTCGGTGGACTTTATTTTACCGTGCGAAGCCGATTTGCACAGTTTCGACTGCTTGGCGCGCAGCTCAGGGCGGTCTCCGAAAAGCCCAAGGACGGCAAGGGAGTCTCGTCGTTTCAGGCGTTGATGGTCTCGACCGCCTCTCGCGTAGGTACGGGAAATATCATCGGCGTTTCGACTGCCATCTGCCTTGGCGGATTTGGCTCGGTCTTCTGGATGTGGGTGATCGCGCTTGTCGGCGCGGCATCGGCATTCGTCGAAAGTACACTGGCGCAGATCTATAAAAAGAAAGGCAAGGACGGCTGTTACGGCGGACCTGCCTATTACATCGAGGCGGCGCTGAAATGTAAGCCGCTTGCCATCATTTTTGTCGTTTGTCTCATTCTGACCTACGGCGTGGGCTTCAATATGCTTGCGTCGTATAATCTGCAATCGACCTTTTCGGGGTATTCTTTCTACAATACCAAAATCACCCCGTGGATCATTGGCGGAGTGATTGCTCTGATCGTCGGATTTTGTCTGATGGGTGGCGGAAAGCGTATCATTAAGGTGACGAGCTTGCTCGTTCCCGTGATGGGAATTGCCTACGTGCTGATCGCGCTTGTGATCGTTGTCCTCAATATTACCGCGCTTCCGTCGATCTTTTCTCGCATTTTTACCGAAGCCTTTGACTTTGCCGCGATCTTTGGCGGATTTAGCGGGTCTTGTATCATTTACGGTGTCAAACGAGGACTCTTCAGCAATGAGGCGGGAGTCGGATCAGCGCCCAACGCATCGGCATCGGCAGAGGTATCTCACCCCGTACAGCAGGGTTTGGTTCAGATGCTCTCGGTCTTTATTGATACGATTCTGATCTGCTCGGCAACGGCGTTTATGTGTATGGCATCGGGGGTCGAGCCGACCGCAGAACTTTCGGGCGCGCCCTTTATTCAGGCGGCACTGTCTACGACCCTCGGAACGTTCGGACCGATCTTTATTACTGTGGCGATGGTGCTTTTTGCATTTACGACCCTCATCGGAAACCTCTATTACGTCGAGCAGGGATTTGCCTATCTTCTCGGTCGCGTTCCGAGTAAGATGTTTTTGCGTGTGATTTACGTGATCGCTTCGCTTCTTATTTTCGTGGGCGCGGGTCTTAGCGCCGACCTCTTGTGGGGAGTTTCGGACATCATGATGGGAGCGATGACCCTCATCAATATTCCCGTGATCGTGATCTTGGGTAAATACGCAATGCGTGCTTTGCACGACTATGACCGTCAGCGCAAGAAAAGAAAGATACCTGTCTTCTACGCGAAAAATATTGGTCTGCCCCATAAGACCGATTATTGGAACGAATAAAGAAAGCCGTGACTGTAACACAGTCACGGCTTTCTTTATTGCGGATACGCAAAGGTCTGCGTACGCACGTTTAATTTTTCAAGATATCTTTCTGCTTCTTTCTTTGCGGCATCGAGCGAGAGCTCGCGGTAGTTTCCGCATTCCTTTCGCGAGGCGCCGAACATCTCGCCGTCGTGCGAGACGATCTTGGCAAGTACGTCCTTGACAATGGCAAGAACGCGGTCGTTCTGCAGGTCACGGACCAGCAGATAAAAGCCCGTGCGACAGCCCATCGGTCCGAAGTAGATGACGCGGTCTCCGATCTCGGAGTTTCGGACGTAGGTCGCAAACATATGCTCCAGCGAGTGCATCGTGAGGTTGTCCATATAGTCGCCCGCGTTGGGGATCCTCGTTCGCAGATCGTAGGTCACGACGTCACCGTCGATGCGTGAGACGTAAATGCCCTCGGTGATCTTGTCGTGATCGACCGTGAAGCTGGTGATTCTTTGAATGTTCTCCATAGATTATCTCCTTTCGGTGGTGGCTTTGATCAGACGGAAGAGACGCTCTGCCGCATTCTCATACAGCTCCTCGGCGCGCCCGATGGCTTCGGAGAGAGGCATCGGAGCATTGACGGTCGGCAGGATCGAGCAGATGCCGCAATCATAGATCGCGTCCGCACCCGAGCCCATACCGCCGACGATCGCAAAGGCGGGTACGCCTGCTTTTTTGCACCGCAAGCCGACACCGCACGCGACCTTGCCGTCCGCCGATTGGGAATCCATTCGACCTTCTCCTGTGATAACGAAATCGGCATGCGAGAGCAGGGAATCAAACTTTACAAGATCGAGCAGAGTGTTGATGCCCGAGTTCATTTTGGCTCCGAAAAAGACGAGCAACGCCGCGCCAAGACCGCCTGCCGCACCACCGCCCGCGATGTCAGCAACCGAGATGCCAAGCACACGCTCGATGACAGCAGCGTAATTTTGCATTCCCGCTTCCAGACGCTTGACGATCTCGGGTGTTGCGCCCTTTTGCGGACCGAAAACGTAGGTCGCGCCGCGTTCTCCCACGAGGGGATTGTTCACGTCGCACATCACGGTGAAGCTTGCCTCTTTAATGCGGGGGTGAAGCCCCGACAGATCAATATCGGCAACCTTTTCAAGGTCGGCACCGATGCCTGAAAGGGAATTGCCCTTGGCATCAAGAAACCGAACGCCGAGCGCGCACAGTGCGCCCATTCCGCCGTCGTTGGTGGCACTGCCGCCGATCGCGATCGTCAGATCGGTCGCACCGTTCTCGAGCGCGTGGGCGATCAGCTCACCTGTGCCGTAGGTGGAGGTCAAGAGAGGGTTTCGCTCACTCTCTGAGAGGAGCGGAAGTCCCGAAGCTGCCGCCATTTCGATGATGGCACTCGTCTCGTTGATCCGTCCGTACGAGGCAGAGATCGGTCTGCCGAGAGGATCGCGCACCGAAACAGTTACGAGCTCGCCGCCCGTACCCGCGAGCACGGCATCGACCGTACCCTCACCGCCGTCGGCGGTCAGAACTGCCGCCGTCTCGCAGTCAGGGAAATGTTTCTGCGCTACAGTAGTCAAAATATCGATGATCTTTTCCGAGGATAAGCTTCCCTTGAAAGAATCCGAAGCAAAAACAAATTTCATGAAAATCTCCTTGATTGGTCATTGATTTTATTATACTATATCCTGTCTTGTTTGTCAAGGAAAGAACAAAACAAAAGACACCGCTTACGCGGTGTCTTTTGTTTGAACTTCGTAGAAAAAGTCGTCGATCCGACAGTGCAGAAGCTCTGCCAGATAGGGCAAAAGGACAATATCGGGATAGCATATCTCGTTCTCCCATTTACAGACGGCTTGCGCGGTGACGCCCACCAGCTTGCCGAACTCGGATTGGGAGAGTTGCTTTGTTGCCCGATATTCCTTGATCCTTTTTGCAATCAGGATCTGAGAAATGGTCATGGTCACCTCTTTCGCATCTGTTCACCGTAGCCACATCAGGTACGGTGAGATTTCGGGATGGGGGGTTTTCGCAACCCAAAAAGCCCCCAAGTTCAGACGTGAATCAAGACCTTTGTGCTTGAGTCTTTTTGTCTCAAGCGACCGCAGGCGAGATATTCGACTTCTGAACAAACGTACTTTTTTTCAACATAACTCGCCTCCTTTCCGTGTATTTACAACGTATTTCGTTGCAGTTATAGTATATCATAAGAGAAGAGTGCTGTCAATTCCCAAAAGGGATTTTTTCGACAACCATTGGTTTATGAGTGACGAAGAATTTTGCTAAATAGACAAATATGTTCCTTTAAGAATTATGAAAAAAGGAAGACATACGTAAGTATGCCTTCCTTTCTTTTTGGTGGAGTGTCGGAGATTCGTTCTTGAATTTTGCGAAGCAAGGAGTGCAAATTTGTTTTCATATGCTTCGCAAAATTCTTCGGTCATCGTTCACAAAACAACTCACAGGGTTGTTTTGTTCACTGCGTTCGAATCCCCTACTTTAACGTTAGGTAAAAAGAGAGGAAGATGTACTTGTGTACATCTTCCTCTCTTTTTGGTGGAGCATAGGGGATTCGAACCCCTGACCCCAACACTGCCAGTGTTGTGCGCTCCCAACTGCGCTAATGCCCCACGCATAGTTTTATTATATAAGAAAACTATGGGCTTGTCAATAACAAATTTAGGGTTTTGAAAAAATCTTTTAGATCTTCTTCAACAAAAAACGGTAAAAGTCCTCGGCATAGCGCGAGTGGGGGCATCGTTCGTGTAGCTCGATGATGAGATCTCTCTGACAGATCGGGTTGGAAATTGGCAGAAGCGTGAGATTTTTGTTTTGCAGCTTACCCCACGAATATTCGGGCCAAAAGGCAATGCCCGCCCCCATACTGATGATGTTCTGTACTGCCGTGGGCGAGTCTGATTCAAACAAGATCTTTGGATAAAAGCCCGCGATCGAACAGAATTTGTTGCAGATCGCGCCGAACAGACGCGTGTTGGAGAGCATGATAAAACTCTCGTTTTTGACGGCACCGAGCTCTACGGACTCGGCTTCCGCATACTTGGAGTCCTTGGGAACGGCGAGGTAGATCTTTTCCTTTTTGACACAGCGTTGCAAATAATTTTTGGAGCTGTTAGTATCAAGACCGTTGGTCGTAATGAGAATATCACAGTCGTATTTGAGCTCGTTCTGCTCAAAATCAAAGATCACGTCGGGATTCTTTTTCTTATACTCCATAATCGTATTGATCACGAAGGACGATGCCGCCAAGATGTTGAGCTTAACGGTTTTTGTGACCGAATTTTTTAACTGCTCCATTTCAACGACGAGATGATCAAACTCGGGTAACAGTATGTCAAGCCGTTGCTTTAAGTACCTGCCATATTCGGTTAGAACGATCTGACGTCCTTTTCGTTGAAAGAGAGGAACACCAAGCTCCTTTTCCAACAGATGGATCGCTTGCGTCAGCGACGGCTGGGAGATGTGCAAGACTTCTGATGCGCGTGTTATATGCTCGAGCTGTGCGGTGGTA
>JAFQPC010000001.1 GCA_017411935.1 Clostridia bacterium
ATGCGTATCGTTACGCGCTCTCCTTCAGTCACTTCGTGACAGCTCCCTCCCGGAGGGAGCCTTGGTTTAAATCCGCACCCTCGTGTCCTCGTCGCACACACGAATTTCTATCACAAACCCGTAGGGGCGACCATTGCTCGTCCGCATTGTAAGCCTCCCACTCCGGGGGAGGTGGCACGGCTTGCCGTGACGGAGAGGGTCATTGTCACAAAGAACCCTCTCACCCGCGTACCGCGGGAGCTCTCCCAAAGGGCGAGCCTTGATTGAAACACACAAATTCTCCCTCAAAAGCAAAAAGAAACGACCCTTGACCGCACCTTTGCACGACCAAGGGTCATTTCTGTTCACTCTTGATATCTAACATCGTTTGTATATCCTCTCTTTCCTTGTCTGGTCTGCCGCGTCTCTCTCCTCACACAAAACTCAAATCAATTTCACATACCCTCAACGGAGGATCCACGTAGGTTTTCGTAAGTCGTTTGCTTTGGCGACCGATCGGCATATGGGTGTTTCACGGATCTGCGCTCCGATGCTTTGACGCGTTTTTATTTATATCCTGCGTCACACCGCCGTGTTTTTGGTTGGCACATCCAACCGAATTTTTCGTTTCACACTGCGTCAATTCTTGGTCGGGCGCTTGAGTATCTTCCCTTTGCCATAGGTTCATCGCGTTTGAAAAAAGTTAATCTGCCATGGGAGTGTACTTCCTTTTTGAATTTGAAAACGCTTTTTTAAGATCACTTAACGTTTCATGGGAGTGTACTTCCTTTTTTGGTTTTTAGATTTTTAGGTGTTCGATTATTTTCTCATCGGACCTTACCTTCCTTTCTTCACTCATAGTATATCATAATTTCAAGCCTTTTGCAATTGACAAATTGTAAAAAGTTTCTAATTATTTTTTGTGCAAAGCGAAGAACTTTGTGCAAAAACACAACTTTCTATTGACACATCGTAAAATTTGTGATATAATAATAGTGTTGTGTTGCGGAAAGCCCTTGGTGGTTTTCCGCTTTTTATTTGGTGCACCGAGAAGCGCACACACTGAAGCCTCCCACTTCGGGGGAGGTGGCACGGCTTGCCGTGACGGAGAGGGAATATTTGAAATTACCCTCTCAGTCACCTTACGGCGACAGCTCTCCCAAAGGGCGAGCCTTTGATACATTCGTCTCCAACACAAAAGCGCAACCGTAGATCACGGCTGCGCCTTTTTTCTTTCTTAAAAAATTCCCGTCAGGAAGATCTCGATGCCGATGGCAATGAGGATCACACCGCCGAGGATCGACGCCTTGTTCGAAAGCTTCGTTCCCACCTTTCTTCCGAGAAGCACACCGCCAAGACAGATGCCAAAGGTCACCGCGCCGATCAGCAGACAGGCAACGAGCGCTTGCCAAAGACCGTATTCCGAGATCGTAAAGCCGACCGACAGCGCGTCGATCGAGGTCGCGATCCCCTGCACCGTGAGGGCGGCGATCGCGATCGGCTCGCAGGAGCAGACATCTTCGTCCTTCTTTTTCACGCCCTCGATGAGCATCTTTCCGCCGATGAAGCAAAGCAGGATCAGCGCGATCCAAGGGATCATCTTCTCAAATTTGGCAAAGAGCTGTGCCATCGTATGTACGCAGCTCCAACCGATCAGAGGCATCAGGAACTGAAAGAAGGCAAAGACCCCCGCGATCGCAAGGATCTTTCTCTTTCTCATACACGGCTCGTTCAGACCATTGGCAAGCGATACCGAAAAGGCGTCCATCGCAAGTCCGATGCCGAGTAGAATACTTTCAATAAAAAATAATATCGACCACATAGATTTTCCTTTGGTTTCCTTTATTCATAAAATTCATATTCGTCAGAACAAGACGCGAGAGAAATTTTCGCCTGCCTTGGTGGGCATATCGCACCCGTATGCGTCAATCCTTACACACGAAGCAAGACCGCCGATCGCTCGGGCGGTCTTGTCTTGTTTTTTCCTTTTTATGTTCTTATTTCGCGTACTTTTCGATGATCTTACGCATCTCGGGGATCTTGATCTCGATGTCCTCGCACAGATGGATCTGCGCGCGGGTACGAACGAGATTGTGCTCGGGATATTTGAGCTTGAAGTACTTGTCGCCGTCCAGATAGTCGGTCATAAAGCGGAGCGCAAGCTCGTAGGTCATAATCATCGCCGATTCGGGAAGCAGAGCGATCTCCTGTTCGGTGATCGCGCCCTTCAGACCCGCAAAGAAGCCCGAAACGTACTCCTCAAAGAGATCCAGACGGAGAAAGACCTTCGAAAGATCGGGGTCGTCCTCGGCGGTGTTGTTCGCCGCAAAACGGATCGCGTCGCCGAAATCGCACAAAAGCGAGCCGGGCATGACCGTGTCAAGGTCGATCACGCAAAGACACTTTCCGCTCTGCTCGTCAAAGAGAACGTTGTTGAGCTTGGTGTCGTTGTGCGTCACGCGCGTGGGGATCGTTCCGTCCGAGAGACCGTCAACGATCATCGACGCGTAGGGAGCGTAACGGCGAAGCGCCTCGATCTCCTTGGCGACCGAAGCCGCACGTCCTGCCGCATCCGCCGCCACCGATGCCTCAAAGGCTTCGTAGCGCTTCAGCGTGTGGTGAAAGTTCGGGATCGTCTCGTGCAGCGTCTCGGCAGGATAATCCTCGAGATGACGCTGGAACTTTCCGAAGGCTCTTGCCGCCTCACGGAGAACGCCAGACTTGTCGGCAGAATCGTATGCCACCGCACCCGAAACGTAGTGATAAATACGCCAGAACGCATCGGTTTCGTGGTCGTGATAGCAGAACCTTCCGTTATCACTCTGAATAAAATTCAGCGTACCGCGCTCAAAGTCTCCGCCCTTTTCCGAGATCTTGTCGGCAAGGAAATGCGTGACCTTTTGAATATTTTCCATCAACTCATAGGGCTTTTTAAATACGTAGGTATTGACCCTTTGTACTAAATACTCCTGCCCGTCCTCGGTCTTGACCCAGAACGTAGAATTGATGTTGCCGTTGCCACAGGGGTGGCATGCAACGGGCTTCGAG
>JAFQPC010000105.1 GCA_017411935.1 Clostridia bacterium
AACTTCTCGCAGAGCTTTCCTCGGCAAAGAGTGCACTTCTTCGCGCGATCGAAGCCATCGTTCAGGCAAGCGACCGTTATTGCGAAACCTTTCCGCAGTCGGTCAAGGACGGACTGCCCTCATATGCCGAAGCAAAAACAAACGCGTCTGCCGCATATTATATGTACGCCACTGCGCTCACCTACGTATTAAAATCGGCAGAAGGTTTTCTTGCGCTTCTTGCACCGATTTCCGCTCGTGCGAACGAAGAAGAAATTACCGAAATTTCGGAGCAATGCGCAAAAATCATTTCCACTTACGAAGCTTTTTCTGCCGAGGCACTTTCGCCATATTTTGAAGCCAGCCAAAAACTGATCCTTTCGGGCGGTGAAACGATTTCTTTAACACCTCTCTACCGTGCAACCCGTGAATTGCAACAACGCAGCGAAGAATTTTTAGGAAAGCTATCGTAACTTTACATTATCATTTAACGGGACTATTTTTTGTAAAACAGAGCACACTAATAGCATAATTTATTTGTTGAGGTGATTTTATGCTCAATCCAAAAAAATGTGCCATCATCGGCTGTGGCTTCGTCGGTGCAACGACGGCATACACGCTGATGCAAAGCGCGTTATTTTCCGAAATGGTCCTCATTGACCTTGACCGAAAAAAAGCCGAAGGTGAAGCCGCCGATCTCGGTCACGGTCTTCCCTTTCATTCTCCTATGGAGATCTATGCGGGAGATTATTCCGATCTCGCTGATGCCTCTATTGTGATCCTGACGGCAGGTGCGGGACAAAAGCCGGGACAATCACGACTCGATCTGGTACGAAGCAACACCCGAATTTTTCAGTCGATCGTAGAAAAGATCGTTGCTTACAACCAGGAATGCATTCTGCTCGTCGTCACCAATCCCGTGGATATTCTGACCTATGTCACGATCAAGGTTTCGGGATTTCCGCCAAGCCGCGTCATCGGCTCGGGTACGGTGCTTGACACCGCCCGTCTGAAATATTTGCTGGGACGTCATCTTGGTGTCGATTTTCGAAACGTCCATTCCTTTATTATCGGTGAGCACGGCGACAGCGAGCTTCCCGTCTGGTCGGATGCGAACGTGTCGGGGATCGACCTTGACAGCTTTTGCGAAAGCTCGCATCGCGACGGAAGCTATGAGACCTTAAACGCTCTCTTTCTCGACGTAAAAAACAGCGCCTATCGCATTATCGAAAACAAGGGCGCAACCTATTATGCAATTGCGGAAGCCGTACGAAAGATCGTTTCTTCAATCCTTCGCGATGAAAATACGGTGCTTCCCGTCTCCACTCTTGTCTGCGGTCATTACGGACTTTCCAACGTGACCTTGAGCGTTCCCTGCATCGTAGGACGCGAGGGGATCAAGGAAATTTTGGATATTCCTTTGGACGAGCGTGAATCGCAGCTTTTGAAGGGCTCTGCCGACAAGCTCTGTTCGGTGCTTGACGAGCTTGGTCTTTCCCCCTTGTGCCCTGCGCACAAAATCTGATCCATCATTCTTTTTCAGGAGGTGTCTTATGACGATCGAAACTTTGAGCGAACTGCTTCACGAGCGCAAATTTTCCGCGCTGATTGAAGCCCTCGACGAAATCAATGCCGTTGACGCGGCAGAATTTATGGCTACGCTCACCGATGAGGAGCTCCCCACGGTATTTCGATTATTAAAAAAAGACACCGCCGCCGAAATTTTCGCCGAGCTTTCTCCCGATCTGCAAGAACAGATCGTAAAAAGCATGAGCGACAAAGAGCTCTCAGGTGTTATGGAAGAACTGTTTATTGACGATGCGGTCGACCTGCTCGAAGAAATGCCCGCAAGCATGGTCAGTCGAATTTTAAAAACGACCTCTCCCGAACGTCGACACGAGATCAACCGATTTTTAAAGTATCCCGAGGACAGTGTCGGTAGTATTATGACATCGGAATGGGTCAGTATCTATTCTTCCCTGACGGTAGAAAAAGCTGTGGAGTATATCCGAAAAACAGGTATTGACAAAGAAACGGTGTATGTGATCTACGTCACCGATCCAAGAAAAATTCTGGTAGGAATTCTGGAATTGCGCGATCTGCTTTTTGCCAAACCCGAGGAATTGATTTCCGATCTGATGCAGACCTCAATCATCAGCGTTCAAACAACAGATGACCGCGAGGTTGCCGCGAATGCCATCTCGAAATACGACCTCTTGGCACTTCCCGTCGTCGACAGTGAGAACCGTTTGGTCGGCATCGTCACGGTCGATGATGCCGTGGATGTCATTCAGGAAGAAGCCACCGCCGACATCGAAATGATGGCGGCAATTACGCCGACCGACAAGCCCTATCTTCAGATCGGTGTTTTCTCGACCTTTCTTTCGCGTATTCCGTGGCTTCTGATCCTGATGCTTTCCGCGACCTTTACGGGAATCATTATCACGCATTATGAGTCTGCCCTCGGTCAAATGGTGGTTCTGACCGCTTTCATTCCGCTCTTGATGAATACAGGCGGAAACGCGGGCTCTCAAACCTCCGTCACCGTCATTCGCGGTCTCTCCCTCGGAGAATTAAGAATGGGAAATATTTTTCGCATTCTCTGGAAGGAACTTCGTGTTTCAATTCTCTGCGGACTCGTTCTTTCGGTGGTCGTCTTTGGTAAGGCAATGCTTCTTGACCGCGCCTCCGCCGAGGTTGCCTTGATCGTTGCCGTCACGGTACTTGCTACGGTCGTATTTGCAAAGCTTGTAGGCGCCTGCCTTCCCATTCTTGCCAAGCGTCTTGGATTTGATCCCACGGTGATGGCAAGTCCCTTTATCACCACCATCGTCGATGCCGTAACGCTACTCATTTATTTTGCCGTCGCGTCCTCGGTGCTCGAACTTTGATTTTTAAAAAATTCTTTACGGAAAAGCTCGCAATAGAGCTTTTCCGTTTTTTTCGTCATTGCTTCGGCATTGAGTTCGCGCAAAAATCGTTCTTTCGCCCCACGGGAAAGACGATCGTAAAGCGCTTCATCACTACATATTCGAAAAATCGCTTCTGCCAATTTTGCGGGATCATTTTGAGGAACAACGAAGCCATTTTCTCCCTCGCGTACCATATACGTGTTACCACCGTAGTCACTGACGACAGCGGGAAGTCCAATGCTCATTCCCTCGGAAAGCGCAAGCGAAGATGTTTCTGTTCCTACCGAGCAATTAATATTGATCTTCATCAAATGAAAATACGGAGAAACATCCTCGCAAAATCCGGTAAAGATCACATACGGCGCAATTCTATTTTCCCGACACACATCTTCCAATTTTTTGCGAAGGCTACCGTCTCCCACGATCAGAAAGCGATAGTTGGGATCTCTCCGAAGCAATCGTTCCGCCGCTTCCAAAAAGCAAGAATGTCCTTTACAAGCTTCCAGCCGCGCGCAAATTCCGATCACGGTATCTTCTCCTGAAATTCCCAAAGAAGCCCGAAGCGCTTGCATTTCCTCGTCACTTACCGCGCGAAGCGATTGCACGCCGTTGATAATGACCGAGACCTTTGAGGCTAAAACCCCCATCTCTGTCAAATTTTCTTTGGCGCTGTATGCCACCGCAATCATATGGGAAGAAAGCATTCCTTGTACTTTTCCCAGAAAAAACTTGCCGATCCCACGTTTCTGCCATTCGGGGAGCGGATAAACGCAATGCCTTGTATAGAGACGAACGCGAACACCACATATTTTTGCCGCCAAGCGCGCAGAAAGTGCGCCGTGACAGTTGATAAGATCGGGACGAATTTGACGAAACAGTGCGATATATTGAGAAATCGCAGACAGCTCAAACGAACAGTCGCGACACGCGTTGATCTCGTGCGTACGAATCCCGATGGCGTGAAGACGCGCGATCAATTCACTCCCACGAGGCAAAATCACTTCACTCTCGATCCTTGTTCGGTCGGAATATTTTAACCTTGTACAGAGCAAAACCCCTGCTCCTCCGATGTTGGTATCGGTAATCACCTCAACGACTTTGATCTTTTGCATAAAAAATCCTTTTCTTTTTTTATTTATTTTCTCCCAAAAAAGAAAAAAAATCCTCAAACAAGCATTACTTGTTTGAGGATCTCGTTTTATGCGTTGACCTTCTTTTTAAGCTTTCCGATCACTCTGCCGCAACAAACCGCCTCGGCGTATTCCTTGAGAAGAATATTGCCGTATTCAGGGTTCAGAGAAATCAGGCAGTCGCCGCCGTATTTCTTGAAGTATCCGTTGCCGTCCAGAATAAAGATACCAAGCTCTCCCACCTCTACCGCATCGGTATCTTCTACGAGAAGCACGTCACCGTCGTGATATTTCGGCTCCATACTGTTTCCGCGAATACGCAATGCAAAATCTGCCGCTTGTGTCTTTTCATTGTCTGGTACTTGAATTTCTTCTGCCAACTCGTCGTCAAGATACACACCGGGACCTGCCGAAACAGGCAGATCGTAAAGAAGGATCGGTCGCTTTCCAACCCCTGTACGCTGAGGCTGCGTAAAATTCGGCGTCAAAATCTTGGCGCTCGTCTTTTTCTCGGCTTTTTGTGACTTGACTTCAAGGATAGGCGTCATTGTGCTCTGCACGCGCTCGCCTTCCTTTTGCACGACCATTCGGGTGATTTCCCGACCGAAGCCGTCGAGAGCACGGTATTCTTCCACGAGCTCGATCTCATCCTCACTCAGCGTATAATTATGGTGGTTTTGCTCCACGCCGTTAACGATATAATCGAGAGAGCTTCCCAACGCATCGGCAATCGAGACGATATTGGCAAGCTTGGGAGAATCGCTGATTCCCGCCAAGATCTTACTCAATGTTCCAAGCGGAATTCCCGTCATTTCCGAGAGACGGTCATTGGTAATCTTCTGTTCGCTTTTGAGCTGTTTGATACGGTCAATATAATCCATACTTTGCAAAACCTCCGCAATTCCGTTTACGGAATTATTATAACATATTTTTTACTGTTTGTAAAGAGGTTTTTGAAAATATTTTCCGTTTTTGGAGATTTTTTTACATTTCGGGAATAAGTTTTGCAAGAGTCTCTGCTACGAGCACGGCAGCGCGTTTGGCTTCCTCAAGACTGTTTCCTCCCGAACCGATTTCAAGGAGCAGCGAATAGGGCGCCAATTCCTGATTATACGTTGCTCCGCGAAGATACGGCGGACGGCAAAGATTTTTTGTATTTGCATTCAACTCGGCACGAAGCTTGAGTGCCAAGGCAAGATTTCCTTCCCAACGATCGTTTTCCTCGCCGCCCCAAGAGCTTCCGACCACGCACATTACTTGTGCGGTTGCCTCTCCGTCCGCATTGAGTGTCACGGGGCGGACCATCTCTCCCGTCGATTTGATGATCGCATCCCGATGCAGATCGATCACAAGCTTGATCGAGGGATATTCGGCAAGATAGGCGCGAACGGTCTGTTCAGCGCGTGCGTAGGAATCCTTGAACTGTACACGATCGTGCAATACGGTACAATGCAGAGTTGAAACACCTTTCTTTTCGAGTTCATTTGCCAGTGTCTTTCCCACCGCTACAACGTTTTCTTCGATGTTTTCACTGCGAAGCTCCTCGTTCCCTTCCCGATAAGAAATTGCTCCATCGGTGCTGTAGCTCTCGCTTCCGTGCGTATGTAAGATCAAAACCAATGGCTCGTCCGTATCGGTTAAGGGGCGAAGCGTTGGCTTTGGTTGTAACGGACCGTAGAGCAGTGCCTCGGTATCGGGAGAAAGTCCCGTAAGATTTTGGATGTATCCCGCACCGTAGGCGGAAAGCGAGAGATCCATTGGAAGAATGGGCTTCTCGCCCTTCGGCACGGCGCTGTAATCAAACGAATATAGCGTTTCGAAGGTCATCGGGGGATTTTCCCCCTCCTCTTTCGGCGGTGTCAGTGTTGGTTTTGATGGCTTTTCTGAAGGAATATTTTGAGTGTTATCCGTTGGATCCTTTGTTTCGCTGATTTTTTCCTTGCCCGAAAGATCCATAAAATTCAATCGGATCATCCCTGTCGTAAGCGCAGAGAAAACCCCGCTTCCCTTGGCAAAAAAACCGAAAAAGAGCACACATATCGAAAGCACGATAGCAACTCCTGCCGTGGCAAGATAGGTTCGGTACCACTGTTTTCGAAAGTGTTGTCGCCGTTCCTCAAAACGAATTTTTTCTCTGGCAACTTCTTCTAACAAAGGTACTTGCTTGGCGGTCGGTAATGCTTTTTGTTCCCGTTTCATTTTTTCCTCCCGAATTTTAATTTTAATTTAATATATTCAAAACTCGCCAAAGGTATGCAAACGAGTCTCCGATCAGTAAGAAAAATCGCATACTCGACGAATGGCTGATGAAAGCAAGAGTGCCGCACGCTGTAACAAAAGATCGCTTTCTTTGGGCATCATAAAAAAGGAATCTCGCGAGAGCCCCTCTTTCTCCTTATGTGTAAGGCTGATCCCAAGACTCTCCATCGCTTCGCGAATCATCACCGACGACCGTACAACGGTTGGGATCCCCATACTGATCACAGGAACCCCCAACGTTTCTTTGCTCAAGTTTTTTTGCGGATTTCCTACTCCCCCTCCGGGTGAGATGCCTCCCGAAGAAATTTGAATTGCCGCACCGACACGCGATTGACTTTTGGCGGAAAGTGCGTCTATCGCAAGTACAGCACTTGGATGGAGATAACGACAAAGAGCGTCGATATGCTCAAAGGTTTCGATCCCCGTTGTTCCAAGTACACCTACTCCTACAGCACAAACAGAGAAAAAAGACGAATTATTTTCTTCCATTTTTCGGGTGATCTCTACTCTCTCTACGACCTCTGCTCCAAGGGCATCTGCCGTCATTTTGGAATTGCCAAGTCCCGCTACGAGCAATGTTTTTTCCTTTTCGAATTTTTCTTCGAAAGCCGCCAAAAGGAATTGCCACAGCTCTTGAGCAAGAATTTCACGCATCTCAAAAAAACGCTTCTCTCCCATTTGCCAAATCGGTTCGGTAAAGAAAACCGTGTAGTTTCCGTGAAGCTCATCACTTCCCCGTCGAATCTGAATTTTTGGGGAAGAAGTAGCATGAACATCTTGATGATTTTCTGTCAGATCTTTTTCTTCTATGTTCTCGCAGGCAAGATCAAAAAAAGTACTTCTATCCATTACTTTCTGCTCCTCTTTTTCCTTTATTTATATGTAAAAATACACAAGATAATGCTTGAAAAATTGTGCATTCAAACAAAAATGAAAAACAAAAAAAATGTTTCTCCGAATACGATTGATTTTAATCGAAAAAAATGTTATAATGTTGTGAGTAAAAAAGCCCTTTGGGGAATTATAGCTTGATTTTTTGGAGGAGGTTTCCAAACGATGATGAAAAAAATCATTTCCCTTGTCCTTTGTCTTTTGATGGTTCTTCCGCTTGCGGTAAGCTGTGCGAAGGATCCCGATGACCAAGGCGCGCAAATTTCGATGTACCTTTCCGAGCCCTTGTATAATTTCGACCCTGCTGCCGCTTATGGCAACGAGTCGGCACTGAAAGTTGTCAGCTTGATCTTTGACAATCTTTTTGTGCTTGATGCCAAGGGTAAGGTGAAAAAATCGTTGGTAGACGATTATGAAATCATCGAAAATGAAAAAGAAAATAAATATCAGATGCTGATCACCCTCAAGGAATCCGCTTGGTCCGATAAGCAGCCCATTCAGGCAGGTGACATAGCGGATACCTGGCAGAGAATTTTGGACGTCAACAACTCTTACGAATGTGCTTCTCTGCTCTTCGATATCAAGGGTGCCCGCGATGCAAAAGCAGGTAAGATCTCGATTGATGACGTCGGTATCAGCCCTGTCAACGAGCGTGAGCTGATTATTGACTTTGAAGGAAAGATCGATTACGATCAGTTCAT
>JAFQPC010000106.1 GCA_017411935.1 Clostridia bacterium
CGCCCTGCTTGATGAGCTGTACGGCAAATTCGTAGCACTTGCCGAAATAGTCCGAGCCATAGAAAACACCGCCCGTAGGGGTTGCGCCCAGCCATTCAAGGTCCTCGCGGATCGAACGGACGAACTCGTCGCTTTCCTTGGCAGGGTTGGTATCGTCATAGCGGAGATTAAAGAGACCGCTGTACTTGTTGGCAACGTCGGTATTGATGCAGATCGCCTTGACCGAACCGATGTGCAGATAACCGTTGGGCTCGGGAGGAAAACGCGTGTGAATTTTCAGATTGGGGTTTGCGGCAAGATCGGAATCAATGATCTCGTGAATAAAGTTGCTTGCGATTTCTTCTTTGAATTCCATAAATTTTGTACCTCGTAATTATTTCAGGGCGGAAAGCATCGTTTCGATTCGGTTGAGTACGGTCTGCTTTCCGAGGATTTGCATCACGCTATAAAGGTCGGGGGCATTCATTTTGCCCGTAACGGCAAGTCGAATGAACATACTGACGTCGGCGACGTTTCCGCGGAAGGCGGTGGGGTCTGCCTTGTACGCCTTCATATCAGGGGTGTAGCCGAGCCCTACACCGATTGCCTTGATCTTTTCGAACCAGGTGTTCATATCGTCCTGCTCGTTATAGCCCTCGCAGAAGGAGGTCAGGATCGCACGGATATCGGCATGGTCGTACTGCTCGGGATAATCGCATTCGAGTGAGAAGAACTCGTCGTAGAAAAATCCCATATACGGCTTGGCGTCTGCCCAGGTCGCAAGGTCTTTTCTCGGCTTCTTTCCGCCGCGTCCGATCGCGAAGATCTTCTCGGCAAAAGCAGGATCGCGGGCAAGGACAGCACCGAAGTCGGGATCGTATTCTTGCGCCCAAGCCGTGACACGCTCGGTGACGGTTTTGGCGTCCATCTTCGAAATGACGTTCTTTGAGACATCGTTCAGCTTCTGGAAGTCAAAGAGACAGCCCGAAACCGACATCTTTTTGATGTTAAAGGGGAAGTCGCGATAGCTCTTCTCGGGGTTTTGCATTCTCCATTCCTCGTAGTTCGAGTTGAGAAGCGTCATTACGTATTCGCATACCGCCTCGGGACAGTAGCCAAGACGCGTGTAGTCGTCCATATTGGCACCCATATCACGCTTGGAGAGCTTCTTTTTGTTGCCTTCCTCGTCAAGGCGCATGATCTGCGCGATGTGCATATATTTCGGTGTTTTAAAGCCAAGATAGCGGAAGAGCTGCAGGTGTTTTGCAAGGCTTGGAAGCCATTCCTCGCCGCGAATGACGTGGGTCGTTCCCATCAGATGATCGTCGACGGCATGCGCAAAGTGGTAGGTGGGGATTCCGTCGGATTTGAGGAGTACGAAATCCTCGTCGTTTTCGGGGATCTCCATATTGCCCTTGACAAGGTCGGTAAAGCGGAGCTTTTTGTCGGGAGCGCCGTCGGCAAGGATTCTCAGCACAAAGGGGTCCCCTTTTGCGAGATGTTCCTCGACATCTTCCATCGTAAATTCACGGCGGCGAAGCATTTCAGCGCGCTTTGCCTCGGCTTGTGCTTCCCAGTCGGTGTTTTTGATCTCCTCTTTCTTGTTGATCTGATGAAGCTCCTCAAGCTCTTCCTCGGTCGTAAAGCAAGGATATGCCTTTCCTTCGCGAACAAGCTGCTTGGCAAAGGTCTGATAAATGGTGCCTCGCAGACTTTGCTTGTAAGGTCCGTAAGCGCCCTTGTCACAGATCTTGCCATCCTCACCGAGAATTGCTCCCTCATCGAAGTTGACGCCGTAGACCGACAACGTGCGAATGAGTGCCTCTGCCGCCCCCGGAACTTCGCGTTTTGCGTCGGTATCTTCAATACGGAGGTAGAGGACGCCGCCGCTTTGATGCGCCAGACGTTCGGCGACCGTCGTGGGGAAAAGTCCGCCAAAATGAACAAATCCCGTAGGGCTGGGAGCAAATCGAGTAACCTTTGCGCCCTCGGGGAGAGAACGCGGAGGAAACTGTGCTTCAATATCGGCGGGAGTTTTCGTAATATGGGGGAAGAGAAGCTCGGCAAGTCTTTGAGTATCCATGGTTAAATAATCCTTTCGGTAATAGGGTTGAATTCTTTTAGATTAGAGAAGATAGGCGACCTCGTCCAGTGCGTCGCCGAGGCGCGCGGTGTCACCGTGCCCGGGGTAAATCGTAAGGTCGGGGGAGAGGGTGCGCAAGCGTAGGAGAGAGTTGCGCATTTCTTGTTCGCTTCCGCTCCAAAGGTCACATCTGCCGTATGTGTTGGAAAACAGGGTGTCTCCTGTGATCAGGTCGTTTCCGACAAGATAGCAGACCGAGCCGCCCGTGTGCCCTGGCGTGTGAAGTACGGTGATCGTCTCACTGCCGAGCGGAATGGTATCGCCCTCGGAAAGAAGCTGCTCTGCCGCGCGGAAGACACGCTCTTTGCCAAAAAAGTCGTAAAATGCATTCTTCCTTCCGTCCGTCAGCATTACGGCATCGTGCTCGTGGATCGCGGTGGGGATCGAGAGCTTTTCTCGCAGAACATCGAGCGAAAGAATGTGATCGAAATGACCGTGGGTCAGTAAGATCCCTTGGATCTCGGCATTCTGATCCTTGGCAGTTCGCAGGATCGCTTCGGCAGATACCGAGGGATCAACAACGAGTGCTGCGCCGTCCGAGACGAGTAGATAGGAGTTTGAGGCAAAGGATGTGGGACAAATCGGAATAATTTTCACGAAAAACCTCCCGTGGGCATACTTAGATAGTTTATTATATCACATTTTTGGCAAAATGTCTACATCTTATTAAATATTTTTGCATTTTTTTGCAAAAGAAGCAAAAAAGAGAAAAAGAGAAAAGACTTGCAAAACAAGGGAAAATCTGCTATAATAGAAACCAAGAATGAAAAGAGAGGAGAAAAGCGATGTACGAGTGGGCAAGGCTCCATGGCGGTGCGGGTACGGAAAACCTCGGCACTTGGTGTATGAGTGAAGATAAACGCGAGGCAATGAAGCTTCTTGGTTGTGATGAAAAATATGATAATGATCGTGCTTCTGATTTTGAAATGCTCGCCGAATGGGAACGTCTCCTGCCGTTTTGCGCGGGAATGGGAAGCGTAGCTCTTTATCAAAAACAACTTTCTCTTCTTGGACTTTCCGAAAGGGAAAATGGTCAGAATATTTGTGATTTTTGGCGTGCGGGGAATGAAAAACTCAATGCGGATTTGTTGCCGTATTTTACAAATAAATATAAAGAATTTATTGAAAATCAAGGAATTGATGTTTTTGAATTAATAACGAATATTGTCAAAAAAGACGTGGCAAAGCATTTGAGCTTTTTGGATGTGGTTGGGGATATCTGTCAAAACGTTTCGTCTGCATCAGAGCACGGCGCAGTGCTTCGTTTTGATGCTTTCGGACTTTCCTATCTTCGTCCTGACCGATACCACGCGGAACTCTTTTGGAAAAAACTTGTTTGTGATGAAAAACTCAATGAGGAAGAAATGTTTGTTCTTCGCTTCCAGACTTTGATCGAAGTATTGCTTTTTTTGAAAGAGAAAAAAATTCCTTCAACGCTTCGTTTCCTTGCAAATCATTCTTTGCTTCGCGAGCAAACGATCTCGTATTTGCAAAATCATCACTTGATGCTGGGAGAGATCCGCTTTGGCGTTTCTCTTTCGGAGTCTGTATCGACACTGTTGCCGCTTTGTCGCCTGAGCAATACGGAGCTTCGGATCCTTCCCGAACTTCTTTTGCGTCCGTCGGAGTTTGGTATGTCGCTTGTGCCGAGCTTGCGTCGGTGGATGGCAGAATTTCCGATCTCAGCGCTTCGGTACGGTGGACTTTTGACCGATTCCTTTTCGATGGCACTTGCCGCAAGAGAAGTGGTTTATGAGACGTTGGCATCGATTCTTCTGGATCTTAAAATTTGTGACGAAAAACGACAAGAAATTTTGAATACTGTTTTTAATTTGTGATTGTTATTTTTTGATTATATACTGAAAAATATAAAAAACGCCAAGGAACAAGGAGACGAAAATGGGACTGTTTTATCGACGACCGCTATGCTTTTTTGCCTTTCTGTTTGTGGCGTTTTCTTTGCTTTGTTTCTTTGTGTCTATCGAGATCGGGTTACTTTTGCTCTGCGTGCTTGCTGTGATTTTCTTTGTATTGGGCGGCATCTATCTTTGGAAGAAACCGAAAAAACGAATCTTCTTTTTCACGGCGTTGATCTCACTTGCCGTTGCGCTCGTTTCGGTGGGCTATTCCATTCTTTCGATAGCACTTCCATCAAGATCGGCAGAGCGTTACGTCGGGGAGAAACCAGTGCTTGCTGAGATCTTGCGAGAGGAATACCGTTCGGGGGACTACGCGCTCTATTCGGTGAGACTTTTGCGGATCGGCGATGAAGATACCAAAATTTCCGCGACGCTCGCGTGTTATTCCTCTGAGCCGATGGCATCGATGGATCGCGTGATTACCACGGCAGAGCTCAGTATTCCCGCTCAGAGAAGCCGCGACGGAGCACTCCTTTCTGCTACGGTCGACAAGGGGGCACCGATCTATTTGCAACGAACCTCCGAGACGATCCCGTGGCAAAGCCTTTTGCTCTCACCCACAGGCATTCGGGTCTTGTCTGAACGGTGTCAAAGCGCATTGCGCGAGGTGATGCTTTCTTCCCTTGGAGAGCCCACGGGCGGACTTGCCTCGGCATTCTTTCTGGGAGATCGTTCGGCACTTTCCACAACGACCGTGCGCGATTTCAACCGATCGGGAACATCGCACCTGATGGCGGTCAGCGGACTGCATTTTTCCATTCTTTTCGGAGCACTCGATCTTTTGCTGCGTGTGCTTTGTTGTCCGAAGAAGGGACGAATTGCCGCTGTAACGGTGGGAAGTGTTGTCTTTCTCTTTTTGACGGGATTCTCAATGTCGGCATGCCGCGCGGCAATGATGCTCTACGCGCTCTATCTGAATTTCCTTTTGCGCGAGGATAACGACTCGATCACCTCGCTGTTTGTCTCCTTGGCGCTCATTGTTTTTCTTTCGCCGTACGCCATCGTTGATCTCGGACTTTGGATGTCGTTTTTGGCAACGCTTGGACTATTGACCCTCTATCCTATTTTGAATGATAGGATTCCGAGAGCCAAAGGAAAAGGAAAACTTTTGACGCTTCTTCTTCGTATCTTACGGGAAGCACTCATCTTAGTCATCATTACAGCGATCGCTACACTCTTTCTTTTGCCGATCCTCTGGCTGTATTTCGGCGAATTTTCTACAGTTTCTCTGATGGCAAATCCCGTCCTCGTACCGCTTTCGAATCTCTTTCTTGTGAGCATCCCGATCTGGCTTCTTTGCTCCTTTGTTCCGTTCTTGTCGGGGATCGTCGGTGCTTGCTTGGAATTTTTTGCTTCAACGATCTGCGCGGTACTGTCCTTCTTTTCTCAAATTCCGTCGGCAACCCTTTCTCTGCAATATGCCTTTTGTCGGGTGCTGATCCCGCTCTTTGTGTTGGCAATGATTGTTGTGCTGGTGCTTCGGTTTCGAAGAAAATGGCTCGCATTTTTACCGTCCGTTGCACTTGTCGTCGCTTTCTCGACGTGTTTTGCGGTCGTACAGATGTTCGAGAGAGATCCGAAGCTTATCTACGTTTCACAGTGGGGCGGGGAGGAGGCGATCTTGATCTCGGACGGAGATGAGGCGGCGCTTTGCGACCTCTCAGGTGGCTCTCCTTGGTTGTATCGGAAAATTGCAACGGTGTTTTCACAAACGACGGCGACCGAGATCGAAAGTGTGATACTCACGCAATACCACGAAGCACATCCGTCGTCGATGTCGTATCTTCTTGAATCCGAGGTCGTTCGAACGCTGTATTTGCCGAGACCGCGGGATGCGGAGAGTGGAAAGATCGCGACCGAGCTGTGGGAGATCGCAGAGAATGCGGGTAGCGAGGTCGTGGTCTATGAGGGAGGAAGAATTCCGCTGACCGAGAAAATTTCGGCAGAGATCGAGCTCGGGACGAGCGAGGCGGACGCCTTTGCGGTGAGCTTTGTGGGAGCGCAAAGCAGGATTTCGTATGTCACTCCCCAATGGCTCGAAGGCGCGGGGGAGAAGAAAACGAAAGAGCGACTGACGCAAAGCCAAACGCTCATCGTCGGCGGACACGGAGAGCGACCGAATGAGGCGTACGGTACAGCGATCTCTGAGCAAGGAGCGCTGGAAAAAGTGATCTATCCCTCTGAAAAGATCGCCACCTGTCACCGTCTCACCCTCAGTGGTGTCGAACGCTACGTCGTCAGAAAAAAGCAATGGTCGTGG
Source organism: Clostridia bacterium (assembly GCA_017411935.1). Taxonomy (GTDB): domain Bacteria; phylum Bacillota; class Clostridia; order Oscillospirales; family CAG-272; genus HGM12713. The sequence goes on from JAFQPC010000106.1 coordinate 6,302, forward strand.
GAGTTCCCGATTCCGTAATGAAAAAGAAAACCAAAGAAAAAAGAGCTTCTACGGATTTTCCGTAGAAGCTCTTTGGCTTTCATTAAAGGTTAGCGCAATATGTTTCAAACAAAGTATTTAGCGTTTGTCGTTGTTCTTCCGACAGAGTTGCTTTTTGATATCGGTAGAAGAGTTCTCCCGTTTGCGAACTATATTTCAGCATTTGGTAATTTGTTGCATAGCTGATACAATGATCGGTCGTATCGTTCGCCAAAACCGTAGTATCCTCCCATGCGAGAGAATTTAAAATACCGATGATGGTTCTGATATCCTCTTTTGAGCGCAGTTCGATCAAGGAAGCGTATGACGTATTACCAACTTCTCGGTATTTTCCTAATTGCCACGTTTCGTTTGCGTCCTCTTCTTCAAACTTCTGCAAGGCAAAGCACTCTTTTAAAAGCGCGTTCAAAGCAATTCTTTGCTCCTCGGTCAATATCTTGTAGGCAGAAAACGCTTCGTATTTAAAGATGCCCGCGTCGGAATCGTAGGAGAAAAGAAAACCGGGGAGATCTGTATAAAGGAAACTATAATCTTCGTCAAATTCTGCGACGGAAAAGAGGGTATTTGCTTGATTGAAATACTGCCAAACGGTATTCGACTGTTCTGCCGTAAAATTAGCATACGCAAAACGAGTTGAAGTTTCAGAGATTGGAATATGCTTGGCAAATCTCAAATCTTTTTCGGTATCTAAGACTCCGAATTCAAACGTATCAAACAGGAGTTTCGCAACGAGCGAATATTCTTCATTGGTTAAGGAGGCGACGATGCCAAAATTAGGGATATAAAGCGTTTGGTCGTAGGAATTGAAGAAGATTTGCAAGGGATTGTACATATCAACCCAAAGCTCATGGGGGGCAAGCGTGTACGTAAAGTAAAATTCAACGCTTCCGTAAGAGGTCAGCTTCTCCCAAGTCAGACCGTTCAAAAGCTCACACAGTGCAAGGAGATCGAGGGAAGCGTCCAAGGACTTTGTAACGTCGGAAGAATCTGGATCATACGGAGTGTAGCAAACTTCCCACTGGCGTTCCGAAGAAAAGAACGAATCGGGTGGAAGGAACATACGCTCCCAATAATACGTTAACAGTGTGTTCAGCATCTCGCGTTCTTCCTCGGATACAGTCGCCTTGAGCTTGTAGAACACATTGTAAAGTGTTCCTGTCTCCGTGTCGTAAAGGATGTAAAAAGAAGTACCGCAGGTAAAGGAATCGGTAAAGGTCGGAACACTGCTATCATTGCTCCAAGTAAGTCTGTTGAGAATGTTCAGCAAACAGTTGGTTTCATTGTCGAATAACCCCCGACCCAGAGCTGAGTCCCAAAGGTCTTCCGGATCCTCTCCGTAATGATGGGCATACCAATCAATTTCGTCACTGAAAACGTCTCTGGGAAGATGGAGCTCGATCATTTTTTCTATCACGGCTTTTTGTTCTGCCGTCAATACCGCAAACCGGTAGTAAGAAAAATCATAGAGAATTCCGCGCTCAGCGTCGTATATTACGTAATACCAGAAAGACGCATAGTCGGAAACGGTAAACTTGTAATCAAGGGTTTCTTCGTCAATCAGCGTGCGCAAGGTAACGATAGATTCCCACGAAGCATTGGCAAAGACATCGGCAAGGGAGTCTTTCATGGCCGAAATCATAAAGGAGTTTTCACTGTTAAAAGGAGCAAACGACCAATATTTTTCAACGTCGGGAACGTCGGGATTGCCCATAGAAAAATAGGAGTCGATCAAGGATTGCAAGAAGGCGGCATCTTCGGCGGAAAGATATGCGATATAGGTGCTATCATCAAAGCCCGTCGTGCTCAAAAGCGAGAGCTCCGAATAATATTGGACGGGGGTGTAGCTGGCGTTGGAAAATGCACCGAAATATACGGGAGCCTTGGGATATGCTACATCACTTTTTGTCCATTCCAGACTGTTTAACAGATCAACGAGCGTTTCGATATCGTCAGAGGATAAGTCTTTAAAATCACCGTAGCCGTACGAATCGTTGACTTTTACAAAGTTGACCCAAATATAGATATCGGGATCATACTCAAAAGTGAAATCCAAATCGGGTTCATCGAATTTTTTAATCAGCGAGTCGATAAAAGCTTTATCTTCCGCAGAAAGGACGGAAACCCACAGATCTAAGATCAAAGTTCCGCTGGCTTTATCGTAGTCGATACGTATAAATATATTTTCGTTTATTTGAGCAAGAGCGTATTCCGCATCTCCGACAAATGGAGCCTTGGTCCAAGTACATTGATTTAAGATCGCTACCAAGCGTTCCGCCTCGGCTTCGGTAAGATCCTCGGAATGCCAACTCCATCCGTTTTCTGATTTTTTAGTGTATTCACAGATTTCCCAAGGCGCGTCGGTCGTAAAGATTTTGTCGACAGGCGCAGCGGGACCGTCAGGTTGCAGAGTCTCGTATTCATCGGCATCCTCGGGAGCGGAGACATCGGGAACGTCCTTGTCAAAGGTGAATTTTGTGCTCTCGGAATGCTTGATCTCAATCGTCTCTTCGGGAAAGTCGGGTGACGTTATGACGGAATCAAAGGAAAGCATGTAGTTCATCAGCTTTCCGTTGTGGGCAATGTGATAGCTTCCGTTTACGTTGCTGAATTCGCAAGACAGGGTGGTATCGGATGGGAGATTGAAAAACAATTCAAGCAGTTCTGTAACCATATCTTCCAGTGTAGGGGTAGCTTTTTCACGGTCGACCCCCTCAAAATCCACAGAAACACCGTCGCTTTTTTCTTGTTTGTTGGCTTTTTTCCAACTATCCGTAAAATCTTTATAATACTGCTTGATGTTTAATTTCTCGTTCAGACCGTAATCTTCCATTTGAGACGGATCGAGTTTGATCTTTGCGACCGTTCCGTCGTCGGAGGTGTTTTTGACGTAAAGCGTTCCATCAATGAGAATATATTCCGTTACTGAGGTCTCAGTTTCTCCGTAGGAATATTCGATCGTGGAAGTTTGCGCAAGATATGCGGTCATATCCGATAAGAGGGAGGTATGTGCTCCTTTGTCGAAATAAAGAATGGCAGTTTGCGTTCCGGAGATTTTAGTAGTCTCTTCTTCCTCGACTTCTGTAAAATCGAGGGAAAATTCTCTTTCGGCTTTCAGGGCAAAGGACGCGTTCAGCTGGTTGATTGCGTTCTTTACGAGCTTATCGACCGAGATCTCTTTGCCGTTGCTCTTTTCGTTGGCATCGGAAATATCGACGGTTTCGTTTTCGTCGTTCGTTTCCTCCGAATCGCACGCCGCGAAGACACACACGAGCATCGCGAGGCAGAGAAGCAGGCAGAGTAGCTTTAAGAATCCTTTCATTTGTCATTCCTCCAACATTAATTTTATTTTACACCGTTCCCTCGCAGAGTGCCGCGCCGATGACGGTAGCGAACTGTGCGTTTTCGGGAATGATGAATTTGACGCCGAAGGTAGATTCGAGTCCTTCGAATACGTTCGTGATCGAGGGAAGCGCCGTGAGGTTTCCCGTGAGAACGACCGTTTTGATCTTGAAATTTCTTGCCGAGAAGACGGCAAGCATTGCGATCGTTTCGGCAACCATATTCGCGATGCCAAGCGCGATATCGTTTTTATTGGCGATATCCGAGAGCTTTCCGAAATTCGACGCGGTAATATCGTCGCCGAGCTGGAATTTATGGTCGCCCGAAATATCTCCGATGCGAAGGTCGATCTTCGAGAGATCTCCTGCCGCCGCAAGCTGCTCGAGGTGCTCGATGGTATCAACGCCGAGCATTTGACGCGAGAGACCGAGCAGTGTTCCGCCGCCGACTCCCGTACCTCCGAGGTACTCGGTCTCGATCTTCGCTCCGTTTTTCGTGGCGTGAATGAGTGCCGTGCCGGTTCCCATACTGACGACGATCGCTTCGTCGAGTCCCGACAGATACAGTCCGCCCTGACCGACGCACTGAAACTCCGAAGCTTTTCTGCAATCGAGAGAATAAAGGGGTTCTTCGATAAAGGACGAGCCGACGCCCGTCATCCAGACGCGGTCGATGTCGCTGAGTTTTAAGTGATTTTGCACGGTGAATTTTCCGAACGCGCCGTATACCGAGGTGATCGCGTCGGTCGCTCGGACGAAAAGCGGATCAATGAGCTCTCGCTCCTCTCCGTTCGTGCGGAAGCCGACAATCTTTGTAGTGCTTCCTCCGATATCAATACCGATGACTGTTTTCATAGAGTAAATTCCTCCTTGATGAGAAATGAAAGTCAAAATTTAATTATATTATAGCACACCCTTGCAAAAAATGCAAGAATATGTTATAATGATAGCGTTAATTTTATAAAAAAACGAAAAGGACGGACAAATATGAACTTTCAGAATCCCAACACCGATATTTTGAACGAGAAAAAGCTGTTTATTTTCGATATGGACGGCACGATCTATCTTGGCGGAAATCCCTTTGATTTTGCCATTCGTTTTATTAAAAATCTTCGCGCAAATGGCAAAAAGGTACTTTTCTTTACGAACAATGCATCGCACACTACGCCGTTTTATCAGGCAAAGCTTGCGCGTCTCGGATTTGAGCCTGCCGCGGACGAGATCATGACCTCGGGTGACGTAACGATCGAATTTCTCAAGCGTTTTCGCCCCGATAAATCGGTTTATCTCGTTGCAACCGACGAGCTCTGCGAGGAGTACCGTGCGAAGGGAATCAATCTGCTTCGCGGAGACGAGGAACGCGCCGATATCGTTATCACAAGCTTTGATAC
>JAFQPC010000107.1 GCA_017411935.1 Clostridia bacterium
ATCGGCGGAACGATTTTGAATATTTGTATCGTCGTTTCTTGCTTGGGCACGCTCAACGGTCTGATGGTTGCCTCGACGAGAGGTATGTACGCCCTTGCCGCAAGAAACGAAGGACCTGCTCCCGAAACCTTTGCTCAAATTGATAAGAAGACCAACGTCGCAACGAACTCTTCGATCTGGGGACTGCTTATCTGCGCCGCATGGCTTCTCTACTTCTACGGCGCGAATCTTGCCGACGGCGGTTGGTTCGGTATCTTCAACTTTGACTCGTCCGAGCTTCCCATCGTTACGATCTACGCGCTCTATATTCCGATGTTCATCCTTTGGATGAAGAAAGAAAAAGAGCTTTCTCCCCTCAAGCGATTTGTTCTCCCCTCGATTGCGACCATCGCTTGCGCCTTTATGGTATTCGCCGCTGTTTACGCGCACGGAATTACCCCGTATCGGGTAGCAAAGGAAGCAGGAGAATTTTCTCTCCCCGTGCTCTTCTATCTGATCGTTTTCGCCGTCATCATGCTCATCGGCTTCTTCTTCTCGCCCTTCTTTAAGGAGAAGATCAAGAAGAACAAAAAAGAAGAATCGGGCAACGAAGAATAAAAAACTCATAGCAAAAGCCGCCTCATCAGAGGCGGCTTTTTTCATATGGGTTTTATTTAATCTTCCAATCCCCCACATATTCGGAAAGCTTTTCCTTGATTTTGATAAACTCTTCGTTTTCGCGAATACCATCAAAGACATTTGCTTGCATTTTTCTCAGCAAACGGGATGCATCGTTTTCCGAAGTATTCGTACACCAGCTTCCGCCGTCGGTTCCGCGAAAAACAAGCGATGTTTTTTCTTCGTCATATGAAGTAATAAATTTAATCGCGTGTTCTGCCGCCAAGGAAAGATGCTTCAACGCTTTCGCCTCTTCTCCTTGCTTCGCATAATAAATAGACTGTTCTCGATGTGTATCACAAAGATGGGTATGATAAAATCCGAAATCTCCATTTTCAAAAAACAGATGCAACAGTGCAATTTGTTTATCGCGAAGAATCGCACACTCTTCCGCAGTATACGCCCACTCTCCCGAATCCAATTGCGTTTGCATCCAGCATAACCGAGAAGAAAGAAATTGGAGTAAATTATACGCTTCACTTTGTTTTGCTTCATATCCCCGTGAGCCTGAATAAATGTTACTCAGCAAACATTCTTGAGAAATCGAAATATACGGCATCGATTCCGCCATCTTTACAGCTTCCTCTAAACGCCCTGCTTCACGATAGCAATAACACAAAATTTGAATAGCGCCTTGTCTTTGGGAGTCATTCCTACTCTTTTCAAGAATTTTTTCTCCCCATGTAATCGCATCATCAATATATTTTTTGTTGTTTGAGATATTACATTGTCCCCATGCTACGTACATCAAGTTGTACACGATATCAAGATTTTCAGGATATTGAGTTAATCCATCTTCCAAAATTTTTCTTGCTTCTTCCAAATATCCTCTATCGGAATATTTGTTAGCTTCCTCGCAAATCGCGTTGATTGCTTCTTGTTTTTTCGTCAAATCAATCCCCAAAAGCTCATCGGACGTCACATCAAACAAATTGCAGAGGGGCGCAATCAGCGAAATATCGGGCATTGCCATCTCGGTTTCCCAACGGCTCACCGCTTGGGGCGAAATGGACAACTTTTCGGCAAGCTGTTCTTGCGTCATCTCACGCTCACGGCGCAATTTTTTGATTGTTTTTCCAAAACTCATAGATATTTTCTCCTTTAAAAATACTCGTCGGCCCGACTGTACTTCTATTATACAATAAAATTTTGCCGTTGTCCACCTCTTAATAATTGAGAAAAATTCTATTTTGAATTGATTTTCGCAAGGACTTCGAATAAAAAAGCCTTCTCCTGCGGGAGAAGGTGGCAGCCGTAGGCTGACGGATGAGGATTTTCTTTGAGCTCTGAATACACCTCATCCACCGCGATCGCGGTCCCCCTTCCCCCACTGGGGAAGGCTTTTTGTTTCTTACTGTCAAATGTTATAACCTTTTAATATTCTGCTTTAATATGCACGGTATAAAGTGTGCCCATTGCTTCTTCGACCAGTGCGTTGAAATCAAGCTTATTTTCCTGCACGAGCACCTTTTCGAGCTCGGGCTTGGTTCTCGGGTGACGGGGGGTGAAGACGGTACAGCAGTCCTCGTAGGGTTGGATCGAGGTCTCGAACGTACCGATCTTTCTTGCGATCGTGACGATCTCCTCTTTATCCATTCCGATGCAAGGACGGAAGACGGGAAGGTTCACTGCCGCGTCGGTCACGCCGAGTGCCTGCATCGTCTGCGAGGCGACCTGACCGAGGCTCTCACCCGTAATGAGTGCCGCACAGCCCTTTTCTCTTGCCACCTTCTCGGCGATCGTCATCATATAGCGGCGAAGCAGAAGCGTAAAGTAATCTTCCTCGCACGCCTTGACGAGTTCTTCCTGAATATGTGTCAACGATACGACGTGGACGAAAATATCGCCCGCGTATTCCGAAACGATCTGCGCAAGCTCAAGCACCTTTTCACGGGCTCTCTCGCTCGTATAGGGGAAGGACTCAAAGTGAATGGCATCGAGTCTCACACCGCGCTTGGCGAGCATCCAACCCGCGACGGGCGAATCAATGCCACCCGACAGAAGAAGCAGGCCCTTGCCGTTGCTTCCCACGGGCATACCGCCCGCGCCCTTGAACTGTCCTGCCGAGATATACGCGCCAAATTCGCGGATCTCGACCTTGACGATGACGTCGGGATGATGAACGTCGACGCGAATGTGGGGGCACGCCTCGAGAATATCTCCGCCGATCTCTCGGGAGATCTCCATCGAATCGAGTGCAAATGCCTTATCCGAGCGCTTCGACTCTACCTTAAAGGTCTTTTTCCCCGCGAGGAACTGCGGAACGTATTCCTTTGCCGTACGGGAAATGGCTTCCATATTCTTTTCGCAAACGGCGGCACGTGCGATCGCTACGATACCGAAGACCTTGGACGCTGCTTCGAACATTCCGTCCATATCGGCTTCATCGTCCTTTGGCTCGACGTAGATCGTGCTCTGTGCGCGGTAAATATCGAAATTTCCGTACGCCGACGCGCGCTTTTTCATTTCGCGGCCGAGCATATCCTCAAAAGATTTGCGGTTGGCTCCCTTGAGTACGATCTCGCCGTATTTACAAAGCAAAATTTCTTTCATAGTTTTCCTTCTTTTTATTCTTCCTCATCTTCGAGCTCTTCGATCTCGTCGGGCGGAGTGATCAGCTCGAGCGCAGTTTCAAGATGCTCGCGGAGCACGAAAATATCGGTGCCGAACATCGAAAATCCCGTAATGACCTTGACTGCCGTTCCGCTTCCGCGGCTTTTAGCAAGGTAGGGGATCTCGGCATCGCGAAGAATTCCCTCAACGATCGCCTGCGAGGGGGCATCGTACACGGTCGTCAAAAGCTCCAAATTTTCATCGTGAGGACTTACTCTGTCAAGTCCGAAAAAAGAATCCATTCTTCTTCCCTTTCCTTTGGTTCGTAATTGATTAGTTTGTGTAATAATTCGGGAAAAGAACCTCCCAAACCTTCATACAAGCGATGGTATCTGCCGTCGAGGTATGCGCGATTCCGTCCCATTCAATGCCAAAGCACGCCATGGCATCGGTGAGCGATGCGTGAACGACATCGGGACGGTGCTCGTGCGCGTAACGAACGAACTCGTTGGCGCAACAACGGATCTTTCCGTGGAGCGCATCGCGTCCTTCTGCCGTTTCATAGATGTATTTGATGTGGCTGTAATCGGTCGAAACGCCGTAGGCAATAATATTCTCGGCATCATCGAAGATCTCGCGAATACGCGGCGTCAGCTCTGCCATCGTCGGTGCGTCGGCAACCATGTCTGGCGTAATGCCGTGGATCTTTTCGGTATTCTTCCACTTCTTTTTCTTGACGGGACGCACGAGGGTATCCATGATCAGCTCGCCCGTTGCGTCGACGATCGTCACCGAAAGGATCTCATCGTGATCGTAAAAGCCCGTCAGCTCCAAGTCAAAGAAAAGCACCTTGCGGCGATCCATCTCATAGTGCGCATTTCTGTGCGCATCGCCCTCGATGCGGCGAAGCGCCATTTCCTGTTCGTAACAGGCAACGCAAAGCTTTTTCTTATAGCGAATATCCTTTCCGCAACGAACGCAATTCAGCGGAAGTCTCTTTGCCGTCTTTTTGTCGTAAAAATAGAGCACCGATTTATCCTGACGAATGGTATATGCCACGGGTTCTTCGATGACCTCGTAGTGCATCCGTCCGAGGCGTTCCTCGGTATAGTATCCGCAAGCCGCTGCGTTTTTCGTGCTCATCCGCTCGATCACGGTGCCGCTGGGAAGCGTCATCGTATCCTTGCGCGCGTTGGGAAAATACCACTGTTCGGGCGGAGCCTCGACCACTCTCGCGGGATCGAAATAATAAATGATCTGTCCGTCGGGCGTCATATCGTAAGCCACCGGCTCTCCCGAGGGCATCAGATGCATTTTCGAGAGTGTCTGGCGTGTCAGGTAATTTTTCTTATTCGCTTCCGCTTGGTTGATCTGCTTGATCGTCGCCCCCGAGCGAAGCGTCATCGTATTATTCAAGGGAGTTCCTCCGAAAACAAAAAAATTCTCTTTTCATTATATCATATCTTTTCTCCCGTGTCAAGGAAACTTGCGTTTTCTTTCAATAATTTCAAGATATTTCGCGTATTTGCATAAGAAACAGGGCATACAAATCATTCGTGACTTGTATGCCCTGTTTTTTACATTTTCACATATCTCGAATTTCTTCCGTCGCCGATCTTCTTGATACTTCTGCTTTTTACCATCTGACCAAGAACTGCTTCCACGGTAGTGGGACTAACGTCGGGGAGAATCTTGCAGATTTCCGATTTAGATATCGGCGTTAAGCTATTAAGAACAGTGGCTTCCACACGGCTTTTCTTGGTGATCTTCTTACCATTGATAACGGCAAACCGCTTGTCCAGCTCCTTATAGCACATATAAAGCGTAGCGAGGAAGTTTTCGATGAAGGGGAAATAGTCGTTTTCGTTCGTATCCCATCCGTCCGAGGATTGTTTCAATGCCTCGTAATAGAAGCCCTTGTAGTTGTTAATCTGTTCCTCGAAGGAAACATATTTGCCCGCATCAAACCCATTTTTATAGAGCAATAAGAGTGAGAGCAAACGAGAAAGTCTGCCATTTCCGTCACGGAAGGGGTGAATGCAAAGAAAATCGAGTATCACGCAGGGGATCAATAAAAGCTGATTGATATTTGCATCGTTTCTCGCATCAAGATATGCAAGCTCAAGCTGTTCCATTGCTTGCCCCACCTCTCGTGCAGGTGTGGGACGGAAGCGAACTCGACGGTTTCCGTCGGCATCGACTTCCAAGATCACGTTATCATCGGTCTTATATTTGCCGCCAAACTCATATCCCGCAATTGACATCATCGTTTCGTGCAAACGGAGAATATCACTCTCGCGGAAATCAATATATTCATGTCCGGTGTGAACGGCGTTGAGCGCGTCGCGGTATCCAGCAATCTCTGCCTCATTATGATTGAGGGGCGCACTGCTGCCGCTGACGATGGCGGCAATTCTGTCATCGCTCGTTACGATGCCCTCAATGGCATTGGAGCTTTTGACCGACTGTATTTTTGCCACCGCCTCAAGCTCGGTAAAGATCTTGGCATATTCGTCCTTGCGAACCCCCGCCATGGTTTTCAATTCTGTAATACCCGCGGTCAGATTGACGAGCCGAGCGGGAAGGAGACCGTTATTCAAAAAAGAGTAATCAAATTTTCTCATATTCATCCCTCCGTATCTGCATATAGTATATCATAAAATATGCAGTTTGTCAATCAAAGAAGAGAAAAACTGCATATTTTTTCTTAAAAACATGCAGTTTTCATTCACCGCTCAACCTAAATAAAATTAGCGTGATACATTTTACAAGTATCACGCCAATTTTCTCAGGCGATCTTTATTTGTCGTCGTCGAGCTTGAGCACCGCCATAAAGGCTTCGGGGGACACCTGCACCGAGCCGAGCTGACGCATCTTCTTTTTGCCTTCCTTCTGCTTCTCGAGCAGCTTCTTCTTTCGGGTAATATCACCGCCGTAGCACTTAGCAAGCACATCCTTACGCATTGCCTTAACGGTTTCTCTCGCGATGATCTTCGAACCGATCGCTGCTTGGATCGGCACTTCAAAGAGCTGACGCGGAATATTGTCTTTGAGCTTCTCGGCAATTCTTCTGGCGCGTCCGTACGCCTTTTCCTCGTGCACGATAAACGAGAGTGCGTCGACCTGTTCTCCGTTGAGCAGAAAATCAAGTTTGACAAGCTTACTCGGCACGTAATCGCCAAGTTCATAGTCCAGCGAAGCATATCCGCGCGAACGGCTCTTGAGGGCATCGAAAAAGTCGTAAATGATCTCGTTGAGCGGCAGATCGTAATGCAACTCCACACGCGCGGTGTCGATATATTTCATATCGAGGAAGTTTCCGCGTCGGTCCTGACAGAGATCCATCAGTCCGCCCACGTATTCGGTCGGCGTGATGATGTTGGCGCGCACGAGCGGTTCGTACGCGATCTCGATCTCATCGGCAGAGGGGTAGTTCGAGGGATTATCGATCCGCACGGTTTCTCCGTCCTTTCGCTTGACGCGATAAATAACCGAGGGGGCGGTCGTAATCAAATCAAGGTTAAATTCTCTCTCAAGGCGTTCCTCGATGATCTCCATATGAAGCAGTCCGAGAAATCCGCAACGGAAGCCAAAACCAAGCGCGATCGAGGTCTCGGGTTCAAAGACGAGCGCGGCGTCGTTGAGCTGAAGCTTTTCAAGGGCATCGCGCAGATCTCCGTATCTCGCGCCGTCGGCGGGATAAATTCCCGCGTAGACCATCGACTGAACGGCTTTAAATCCGGGAAGCGCCTTCTCGGTCGGCATCTCGTCGAGGGTAATGGTATCACCCACGCGGGTATCTCCGACGCTCTTGATCGACGCCGTCAGATAACCGACCTCGCCTGCCGAGAGACGCTCGGTCTTTTTGAGTCCAAAGGGCGTCATATAACCGACGTCCACCACGTCAAAGGTCGCGCCGTTGCTCATCAGGCGAATACGGTCGCCACTTTTCACCGAGCCGTCCATCACGCGTACGTTGACGACGACACCGAGATAGCTGTCGTAATACGAGTCAAAGATCAGCGCTTTGAGGGGTGCGTCAAGGTCTCCCTTGGGGGGCGGCACCTGATCGACGACGGCGCGAAGCACGTCCTCGATATTGAGCCCCGTTTTTGCCGAGACGGCGGGACAGTCCTCGGCGGGAATACCGATGATATCCTCGATCTCGTTACGCACACGGTCGACATCTGCCGAGGGCAGGTCGATCTTATTGATGACGGGAATGATCTCAAGATCGGCATCGACGGCAAGATAGGCGTTTGCCAGCGTTTGCGCCTCGATCCCCTGTGTCGCGTCGACGACGAGCAATGCTCCGTCACAAGCGTTGAGCGAGCGCGAGACTTCATAGTTAAAGTCGACGTGACCGGGGGTGTCAATCAGATTGAACTGATAGGTCTCTCCGTCGTCTGCGATATATTCCAAGCGAACGGCACGCGCCTTGATCGTAATGCCGCGTTCGCGTTCAAGCTCCATATTATCAAGAAGCTGTTCTTCCATCTCTCTCGCCGTCACGGTATCGGTCGCCTCAAGGATTCGGTCGGCAAGCGTTGACTTTCCGTGGTCAATATGCGCGATGATCGAAAAATTTCGAATATGTGATTGCTTTTCGGTGTTTGCCATACTACACTCCATTTTTTTGCGTTACCTATATTATATAATATTTTCTTCGGTTACACAATAGGCTTTTTGTATTTTTTCCGAACGTTTTGGCAGGATTTTTTCAAAAAAGTGCAAAAAAAAACTTATTTTTTTAAAAATGAGCAACATTTGTCTTGCCATATTGCCTTTGTGTCTTGAAATCCCCCAAAAAGTGTCCTATAATATAGACAAGCCAACGAAAGTGAGGTTTTTACTTATGGACAAAAAAAGAGTTGCCGTCGTCGGATACGGCGGAATGGGTTCTTGGCACGCAAAAAAGTTACTCATCAGTGACGTTGCCGAGGTTGCAGGTATTTGGGATATTGACGAAGCAAAACGAGAGGCTGCGAAAGAAAAAGGTATTTTCGTTTACTCGTCGTTGGAAGATCTGCTCGCGGATCAAACGGTCGATATCGTTACGATCGCTACCCCCAACGAGTGGCATATGCCTCTTGCTGTTGCCGCAATGGAAGCCGGCAAAAACGTGATTTCGGAAAAGCCCGTTACGATGTCGAGCGAGGATCTCCAGAAGATGATCGACGCGTCAAACCGTACGGGAAAGCTCTTCACGGTTCACCAGAACCGCCGTTGGGACGCGGACTATCTCGCTGTCAAGGAGCTTTACGCTTCGGGTGAGATGGGCGATGTCTTCCAGATCGAATCGCGCGTTCAGGGCTCGCACGGAATTCCCGGCGACTGGAGAGGTCAGAAGGAGCACGGCGGCGGAATGATCCTTGACTGGGGCGTTCACCTGATCGACCAGATCCTGCAGATCGTTACCAACAAGATCGAGCGCATCTACTGCTCCTTCAACCACATCACCAACGACGAAGTGGACGACGGCTTCCGTCTGGATATCTACTTTGAAGGCGGCTGCCACGCTTATGTGGAA
>JAFQPC010000108.1 GCA_017411935.1 Clostridia bacterium
CCTTTCTTCTTCATATAAATGTTGTTCAAACGCCCGGATCCTTCCAATGTCTAACGTATTGGTTTTCATATAAAATCCTCCTCTTTCGAGTTTTTTTCATTAGTATCCCTCCCTTTTTAAAATTTACTGCTATAAATAATATAAATATAAAAGAGACGCGCTGTGCGCGTCTCTTTTTATATGATTGATGATTAGAACACCTTCTCACAAACCTCGTCGAGAACGCCGAGATCCCAAAGAAGTCTGGGAAGCACGTACTTGTCACGAAAATCCTTGGTGCACTTAAAGATCATAGGAACAAGCTCAGGCTCAACGCCGATCGCCTCAATGCTCTTCGGTGCCTCAATTGCATCAAGAATTGCTTCGAACTCCTCGACCGACGGGATTTCCTCGTCGATAATACGGAGAATGTCATCCCATTTTTCAAGAATCACTTCAAGACGCTTTGCATGCTTTTCGGGGTCGTATTTCTTTTCCTTTGCTTCAAGCTTGATCATCGGCTCTGCCGACTGACCGATAAATTCTCTGAGTTGACGGCTCCACTCCTCAAAATCAAAGTTTTTGACGAATTCCAGTGCCTTTTCTCGGTTGGGAGCAATATTCTTCACTTCATTGAATGCCTTGACCGCATACAGCGTGCCAAGCAGCACCTGCATTCCGTGCGACGAGGTCGGCGTTCCGAATTCCAATCCTCTCATATCAAGCACGAAGCAGAAGTAGTGCTCGAGTCCGCCGCCGGGACGAGAACAACCTGCATAGTCCATTGCCGCGCCACAGTCGATCAGTGCGTTGAAAAGTGCTTCCATTGCCACGTCGTCACGCTTGAGAAGTCCCGCGGCGTTATCGACACAGTTCTTGAGAGTATCTCTCGTAAATTGCGCAACGTCCTCACAGTAGTACTCTCCATTGATGAGGTTGGAAAGTCTCCACTCACAAATGCTGACATATTTGGCAAGCATATCGCCAAGTCCTGCCTTTGCCATAAAGGTAGGCGCGCCGTTGAGTACGTCGATATCACCGACGATCACCTCGGGCGACTTTGCGGGGATCGTGACTTTGACACCGTTGACCTCCATCGAGGAGCTTCCCGAGGCATAGCCGTCCATATACGCAGCGGTTGCCACGATAAAATAAGGTACTCCCGCGACGTTCGCAAGGATCTTACAAGCGTCGTTAATAACACCCGAACCGACACCGATGACGATATCACACGACTTATTGTACGCCATCACCGCACCGCCAACCGTCTTTTCGTTCGGAATAACCCTCTTGTCGGGGAAAATATAGGTCACGCAAGCGATACCTGCCGCCTCGAGTGCGTTCTTTACCTTTTCACCTGCGATCGGATACGTATTCATGTCTGCAACGATAAACGCTTTTTTCGCGCCGTACATTTTTACGTACTCGGGAATTTCATTAATTGCGCCGTTCTTTACGAGACGGTGCTCGACCATCGTCTTGTGGACCTTGCCGCAAGAGCAAACCACATTGGGATCAAATTGAATTGCCATAATTGCCTCCATATATCATTTGATTTCTTCGATGTTATACGGCGTCGACTGGTATACGAAGTAGTTGAGCCAGTTGGAATACAAGAGATTCGCACAGCTGCGCCATTTGACGATGGGCTCTTTCGTATCGTCGTCGTCGGGGAAATAATTTTTGGGAACGTCAATGGGAAGTCCCGCGTTTTTGTCACGGAAATATTCCTTTTTGAGCGTGTCGGCATCGTACTCGGAATGTCCCGTCACGAAGATCTGACGACCCTTGTCGGTGGCACAGACAAACACGCCCGCCTCCTCGGAGCTGGCAAGGATCTTCAGCTCCGGGACAGCTTCGATGTCCTCTCTTGCGCAGGTCGTATGTCTCGAATGCGGAACGACGAAGGTATCGTCAAAGCCGCGGAACAAAATTGACTGCTTGTGATCGAGCGTATGTTCAAAGACACCGAACATCTTCTTGGGAAGCTTCTGCTTTTTGACGCCGTAGTGATAGTAAAGACCTGCCTGCGCCCCCCAACAGATGTGGAAGGTGCTCGTAACGTGGGTCTTGGACCACTCCATGATCTCGCAAAGTTCTTCCCAATAATCGACCTCTTCAAACTCCATCAGCTCGACGGGAGCGCCCGTGATGATCATACCGTCGTATTTCTTCTCACGAACCTCATCAAAGGTCTTATAGAATGCGAGCATATGCTCGGCAGAGGTATGTTTCGATTTATGAGACGCGGTCTGCAAAAGCTCGAGCTCGACCTGAAGCGGAGTATTTCCGATCAGTCGCGCGATCTGCGTCTCGGTGACGATCTTTTGCGGCATCAGATTGAGCATCAGGATCTTCAGAGGACGAATATCCTGCGTCATCGCGCGCGTTTCGGTCATCACGACAATATTTTCATTCAGTAACACCTGCGTCGCAGGCAACAAATTCGGAATTTTAATCGGCATTCCGTCAACCTCCTAAACTTCACTTACTTAATTTAACGCGTCAAGCGCCTGCTTGATGTCGGCGATCAGATCGTCTGCGTTCTCAATTCCGCAAGAAAGACGTACGAGATCGCCCGAAATTCCTGCCGCGATCAGTTCTTCCTCGTTCATCTGACGGTGCGTTGCGCTGGCGGGGTGCAGACAGCAGGTTCTCGCGTCGGCAACGTGCGTTTCAATTGCCGCGATCTTGAGATTGCCCATAAACTTCTCTGCCATCGCTCTGCCGCCCTTGACACCAAAGCTGACAACGCCGCAGGTTCCGTTCGGCATATACTTCTGTGCGAGATCGTAATACTTGTCACCCTCAAGGCTCGGATAGGTCACCCAAGCAATGCGGTCGTCCGATTTGAGGAATTTTGCGACGGCAAGACCGTTCTCGCAGTGGCGAGCCATTCTTACGTGCAGACTCTCCAGTCCGAGATTCAGCAAAAATGCGTTCTGCGGAGACTGGATCGCACCAAAGTCACGCATGAGCTGCGCGGTCGCCTTGGTAATGAACGCGCCCTCAAGTCCGAAGCGCTCGGTATAGGTCACGCCGTGATAACTCTCGTCGGGCGTGCAAAGTCCCGCAAACTTCTCGGGATACTTAGTCCAATCGAACTTACCCGAATCAACGATACAGCCGCCGACTGCCGCGCCGTGACCGTCCATATACTTGGTGGTCGAGTGCGTAACGATATCTGCGCCCCATTCAAAGGGACGGCAGTTAACGGGAGTAGCAAAGGTGTTGTCGATGATCAGCGGAACGCCGTGCTCGTGCGCCACCTTGGCAAACTTTTCAATATCAAGCACCGTCAGAGCGGGATTTGCGATCGTTTCGCCAAAGACTGCCTTGGTATTCTCACGGAATGCCGCATTCAGCTCTTCCTCGGTCGCATCGGGAGAAACAAAGGTAAAGTCGATGCCCATCTTCTTCATCGTGCCCGAGAAGAGATTAAAGGTTCCGCCGTAGATCGTGGAGCAAGC
>JAFQPC010000109.1 GCA_017411935.1 Clostridia bacterium
ATCGACCTTGAGTACATCAAACATATCACGATGGAAGACATTTACGAATTTCTGATGTACGCCGACCGTACACGCGGAAATATGGCGGCGGCAAAATCAAGAAAGCTCTCTGCCATCAAGGGATTCTTTAAATATCTGACCGTCAAACGTATGATGCTCGAGGACAATCCCGCGGCAAACATCGAATCTCCGAAAAAACAGCAAGCTCTCCCCAAATATCTTTCCTTGGAAGAAAGCCTCACGCTTCTGAATTGCGTCAAAAACGACGCCGACTCCAAAACCCGAGTGCGCGATTTCGCTATTATCACGCTCTTTCTCAACTGCGGAATGCGTCTTTCCGAGCTCGTTGGGATCAACCTCAACGACGTCGACCGACAGCTCCGTTCGCTGACCGTCACGGGAAAAGGAAACAAACAACGCATCGTTTATCTCAACGAAGCATGTAAGGATGCCCTTGGCGACTATATGGATGAGAGATTGAGCGAGCGACATATCAAAGCCGATACCCCTGCCCTCTTTTTGAGTGGACGAGAGCAACGGATCAGCGTCAAAACAGTACAATGGCTCGTTTACAAATACCTCGATATGGCAGGTCTTGAATCCAAGCATTATTCGGTACATAAACTCCGCCATACTGCCGCCACACTGATGTATCAGAGCGGAAACGTGGACGTCCGTGTCCTCAAAGACATTCTCGGTCACGAGCAGCTCAACACCACGCAGATCTATACCCACGTCAGCAACCGCAGTATGGAAGAAGCAATGGCGCAAAACCCTCTTGCCAATCAAGAAGGTCTTGGTAAAGAAGATTCATAATGAAGTTGCCTTGCCATAATGGCAAGGCAATTTTGATCTTTTTTAAAAATTTTTCCAAATCCCCCAACCTTTTTCTTCTGATCCGTGTCTTAAAGACAAGCGCTTAAAACACGGAAATTTCCAAACCGATTTTTCACTTTAATTCTTTCCGAAAGGAGAACCGTAACGTGTATTATCAAAATGAATTGGACGAAACGCTGGTGCTCTTGACCTTAGCAGGCGATCAATCCGCCTACGAGAAGCTGGTCGTCCGTTATCAAACGGCGGTCGTAGCCTCGGCGGCATCGATCACAAGAAATCATTCTTTAGCGGAAGACGCGGCACAGGACGCCTTCGTTACCGCATGGATGAAGCTCAATACCCTGCAAGAGCCGAAGAAGTTCGGCGCGTGGGTCTGCCGTATCGCCAAAAACTGCGCGATCAATATGATCCATCGTTACCGCGAGTTTCTTCCGTTCGACGTCGTAGACAACCTGAATCTTGACGCCGATAATGCCGAAAATCCCGCCACACTGTACGAGATCTCTGAGGAAAGACGAGAGATTCGAGAGAGCGTCGAGGCTCTGCCCCAAAAGGTGCAAGCGATCATTCGTATGCACTATTTTGAAGGACTTTCCATCGTGGAAATTGCAGACAAGCTTCGCATTTCCGAGGGAACGGTCAAGTGGCAGTTGCACGACGGACGCAAACGAATCAGAAAGGAACTTTGTGCAATGAACGAAAAGTATAGCGATACTTTGGTACAAAAAGTTATGAAAAAGGTCGAGGAGCTCAAGCTTTGGCAACTCAGAAACGACAAAAGTGGCTTCGAAGACGTCTACCGCGACGTTCTTCGAGAGATTGAGGAGCTTCCCGAATGTAAAGAAAAGCAACATGCGCTTGCCGACGTACTGATGCGCGGCTGGTGGTGGCTCCCCGGTAAGAAAAACGACGAGCTGATGAAGCGAATCACCAATGCCGCCGTCGAAGGCAAAAACGAAGAAGTCATGACCTTTATCGTATCCCGTGAGGACAACAAGATCTATGGCGGAGCAAAAATTGAATTTATCCGTAATAAGCAAATTCCGCGTTTGGAAGAGCTTGGCTTTGTCAAGACCCTCGGTCGCGAGTGGTTCTGGCTCGGATACCATTGCTTTAGCCAAGGAAGACCCGAGGAAGGGCGCGCCGCCTACGACAAGGTGGAAAATATCTTAGAAAAAGACGACCCCTACCGTCTCCTCGTTCCCTACGCAAGAAAGATGGAAGGAATCCTTTCCTCGGAGTATCGAGAGAAAAAGGAAAAGCAATATCTGATCGCAGCAAGTGCTGCGGAATACCGAAAAATCAACCAAAAGCCCGTCTTTTGGAAAGGAAACGGCTTCGGTGAAGGTGAGCTGAATTCGATCGACCAAACCGCAAGACAAATTTTCCGCAATGCTTGCCGATGCGACGGAAATTTCTTTGCCGACATTTCGCTCGGTGAAACCTTTGTCGGTACAGACGGAACAGAACTGTCCTATATTTCGGATAGCGAGAGCGTAAACTCCCCTGCCGGTCATTTTGACGGCTGTCAGCTTTGGATCACAAAAACGTGGGGGAACGCAGGAAAGTCTATTTTCAAGACCTATTACAAAGAAGGCGTCGGCATCGTAAAGCAAGTGCATACCGTAGCCAACATCAGCGAAGCTTATACGCTGAAAGCCTATCAGGTAAAAAATTCTCACTGCTTGCTGCCGATAGATCAAGGAAATACTTGGGAATACGCATCCGAATACGATCCCGAGATCGTTTCTTCCGAACTGATCTTTACCGTATCCTTTGCTGACGAGGAAAAAATCATTCTTTCGTCGTGGGAGAATATGATTCGCCATAAGTATGATGAAAGCTCCTGGCTTGAAATGATCTCTCAAATCCGATGCGATTATTGGGAAAAACCCGATCCAAACAGCAGCTACTGCCGTCTCGCTGACGTAACGCCAGCCATTGAGCGTGCCGAAGCACTTGCCACCACGCCAATGGAAAAGGCACATACCAAAGCGGCGGCATCGGTCGCGCGCCGAATTTTGGCAACCGATCCGAACTGCAATCCCGATTACACCGCCACGGGACATTGGAATTTCTTCTCCAAAAACGCCGTTCAAAAGAAGCAGGACTCGCTCCGAATTTCCCATCATTTCCGTTGGTCCTTTGAGTGGAAGAACACAGGCTCGTTTGGAATTGCCGAAGATCCCATTCTTTACAACGATATTTACGGTATTTTGCAGGATGCAACCAACTGCATCTGGTCGGACGAATGGCGCATTGGCGCGTCTCCGCTCGTAGAATACACGCTGTGGTCCAACGATATTACAACGCAGATCACCTGCGAGGATGGCGGAACGATCAAGACAAAGGCAGGAACCTTTGAAAACTGCCTCAAGATTTGCCTTGACATCGGCGGAATGAGTTCAGGCTTTTCGTACCGTGGCGGCAAAAAAGCATACTATTTTGCCGAAGGTATCGGTATCGTCCGTACCGAGAATATGTATGCCGGTGACATCAAAACAGCAGTATATGAGCTGACCTCATACGAGGGTACGGGCGAGGGCTATATGCCGATAGCAGATGGGCTGGTTCGTCGCTATGATGCGATTGGGCTCACCGACGGATTTGTCGGAGCTTCGGAATACACCTACGTTGCAGACGAGGAAGGTGACATCGTGATCTTCTCCGACCGTACGGGTATCCGTGAAATTCCCGCGCCCATTACACAGTATTCCGCCATTCAGAGCGAGATGATGGAGGCGATTCTGTGGGATAAAAAAGAACGCGCCCAAACGCATACGCTCCACGCGCTCAACAACGTACACCTGATGCTCCATTATCTTGGCAGACCCACTTGGAATCGCGGCAATCCCGACCGTTCGATCGGAATGTGCGAATATAAGAAAAAGCTGCTGAAGCTCTTTGGTGACGATGAAGTTCCGCCCGCATGGTGCGGCACCTACGGTTGGTTCTCCTTGATTCAAGCCGCAGCACTCTTCGGTAAGGGTGAAAAAGAAAAAGGCTATGCGAGCCTTGATGAGGCATATGAACATTACAAGCGTTGGAGCGAATTTTCCGAGGGAGACGAACTCTCCGTCGGAAATCCCTTTGAGTTTGGCAACGTCAAATATATCAAGGGAAAATCCTACTTCGTTGATGCCAACGGCGAAAAATCTCCCACGGAATACGATTACCGAATTGAGACCCCCGTTTCCCATTTGTATGGCGCCTTGACAGCTCGAAACGGTTGGGAATGGTTCAATTCTGTGCGCGCCGAGGATCGCTTCAGAGAGTACGTTGACAAGGCAAAGGCGCTTGCCGACAAAAAAGATTAACTTCAAAACAAAGAAAAAAATCCCCCGAAGAAATTCGGGGGATTTTGATGTACTTTAATTAGTGAATAACGCAGCGCTCGGTATCCTTGTCGAATACGTGGAGTCTGGTCATATCGAAAGCAACCTTGATCTTGTCGCCTGCTCTGGAGAGCGAACGAGAAGATACGCGTGCGATGAGGTTCGTCTCCTCGCCTTGCTTGAGGTAAAGGTAAATCTCTGCACCCATAAGCTCGGTAACGTCAACGTCAACCTCAAATGCTGCCTCGTCAGAAGCCTCAACAGCCTTTGCCTCGTCAGAAATTGCCTCGGGACGAAGTCCAACGACAACTTCCTTACCGATGTATTCAGCAAGCGCGGGGTTCTCTGCCTTCTCCTTGGGGAACTTCACGGAAAGACCGTCGAAGTTGAAGTAAACGTCATTACCCTTCTTCACAAGCGTACCGTTGATGAAGTTCATCTGAGGAGTTCCGATAAAGCCTGCAACGAAGATGTTGCAAGGAGCATCGTAAAGGTTCTGAGGAGTATCAACCTGCTGGATCAGACCGTCCTTCATAACGACGATTCTGGTAGCCATCGTCATAGCCTCGACCTGGTCGTGGGTTACGTATACGAAAGTGGTACCAACACGGTTGTGGAGCTTGGTCAGCTCGGTTCTCATCGCTGCACGGAGCTTTGCGTCCAAGTTGGAAAGCGGCTCGTCGAGCAAGAAGACTGCGGGGTTACGAACGATTGCACGACCGAGTGCAACACGCTGCTTCTGACCACCGGACAGAGCCTTCGGCTTTCTGTCGAGCAGGTGGGTAATATCAAGAACTCTTGCAGCCTCTTCTACGCGGCGCTTGATTTCTTCCTTCGGAGTCTTATTCAGCTTCAAGCCGAATGCCATATTTTCAAATACGGACATGTGAGGATACAGTGCGTAGTTCTGGAACACCATCGCGATCTTTCTGTCTCTGGGTGCTACGTCGTTTACGAGACGGTCACCGATAAAGAGTTCACCCTCGGAGATCTCCTCAAGTCCTGCGATCATACGGAGCGTCGTAGATTTTCCGCATCCGGAAGGTCCTACGAGAACGAGGAACTCCTTGTCCTTGACCTCGAGATTGAAATCCGACACTGCGGTAACGCCGCCGGGATACTTCTTGTAGATGTGTCTGAGAGATAAGCTTGCCATCTTGGAATAATCCTCCTGTAAATTATATCAGAAATTAAAATTATACATACTTCTGTACTCTAATATTGTACCAAAAAAGTGAGCAAAATGGAAGAGGGGAAATTCCCAAAATTTCATCATTTTATTTGTTCACTTTGCACAAAACCCGTTTTTTTGTTTGCCAAATGACAAAAAACGCGAATTTTGCCTCTTAATAAATTAAGATTACTTGATATTTTTCATCGAAAGAGATATTCTCTTCTTCTTCAAATCGACCGCAAGAACACGAACTTTCACGGTGTCTCCCAAGGAAACCACCTCCGAGGGATGCTTCACGAATCGGTCGGAGAGTTCGGAAATATGAACAAGACCGTCCTGATGGACTCCGATATCAACGAACGCGCCAAAGTCAATGACGTTTCGTACGACACCGCTGAGCACCATGTCGGGCTTGAGGTCTTCCATACTGAGAACGTCGTCGCGAAGCTCAGGAAGCGGCAGGCTGTCGCGCACGTCACGTCCGGGCTTCATCAGCTCAGCAACGATATCAAGGAGCGTCGGTTCGCCAATACCGCACGCCTCGCACACCTTCAGAGTTCCCTTTTCTCTAACCTGCTTTTCGAGCTCCGAAAGTCTTCCCTTTGCTACGTCCTCCTCGGTATATCCGAACAGATCGAGAAGCGCGTGTGCGGCACGGTAGGACTCGGGGTGAACGCCTGTGTGGTCAAGAATTTCCTTCGACTGCGGTACGCGCAAGAATCCCGCGCACTGCTCAAACGCCTTGGCACCTACGCGCGGCACTTTCATAATCGACGCGCGCGAGGTAAACTCACCGTTCTCCTCACGGTATTTTACGATATTCTTCGCACTTGTTGCGTTAATACCAGAAATATAGGAAAGAAGCGCGTGTGACGCCGTATTGATATCCACACCAACGGCATTGACGCAGTCTTCAACGACACCCTGAAGCGCGCCGTCCAGTCTTGCGGGCTTCATATCGTGCTGATACTGACCGACACCGATCGACTTCGGGTCGATCTTGACAAGTTCGGCAAGCGGATCCTGCAAGCGTCTCGCGATCGAGACTGCCGAACGCTGCATAACGTCAAAATCGGGAAATTCTTCTGCCGCGAGCTTCGATGCCGAATAGACCGAAGCGCCCGCTTCGTTGACGATAATGTATTTACAAGGATACGAGGTCGTTTTGAGCACATCGGCAATAAAGATCTCACTTTCTTTGGACGCCGTTCCGTTTCCGATCGCAATGACGTCGACGTGGTGCTTCTCCACCATTCTCTTGATGATCTTTGCCGCTTCTTCGGTCTTGAATTTCGACTTCGTGGTAGGATAAACCACCGCCGTATCGAGCACCTTACCCGTCTTATCGACGACCGCCGTCTTACATCCGTTGATGTATCCGGGGTCAAAGCCGAGCACGGTCATTCCCTTGAGGGGAGCTTGCATCAACAGATGCTTCAGGTTATCGGCAAAGAGCTTGATCGCGCCCTCACTTGCCATATCGAACAGATCGTTTCGGATCTCGCGCTCGATCGACGGTGCGATCAGTCGGTCGTAACCGTCCATAATTGCCGCCTCAATGTATTTGACCGCAGGGCTCTTGGGATTTGTAATCATTTCCGAGCAAAGATAATTGAGGATCATTCCCTTTTCTACACTCAGACTCACACGTAAAAACTCTTCTTTTTCACCGCGGTTGATCGCGAGAATACGGTGCGAGGGAATCTTCTTCACGGTCTCGGAGTATTCGTAATACTGCGAATAAACCGAATCCTCGTCTTTGGTGTTTTTAGTGCTGAGAAGTCCCGTATTCAAAGGTGGCACGGCGTACCGTTTTACGGTAGTCGGCATTGTCCGAGACACTTTCGGCAATGATATTGCACGCCCCCGCAAGCGCTTCCTCGGCACTTGCCACCTGCTTTTCCTCGTCGACAAAAGCTTCCGCCTGTTCTTCAAGCGAAGGCTCGTAACGGTCTTCCTGTGCCAAGATCAGATCGGCAAGCGGTTCCAGTCCCTTTTCTCTTGCCACCGACGCACGCGTCTTACGGTGCGGACGGAAGGGACGGTAAATATCATCCACCTCGGTGATCGTCACCGCATTGTCGATTGCCGCCGAGATCTCGTCGGTCATCTTACCCATTTCGGTAATCAGCGTGCGGACCTCTTCCTTGCGCTTTTCAATATTTCTCAAATATGTAAGGCGATCGTCGAGATCACGAAGTACCGTATCGTCAAGGCTTCCCGTTTCTTCCTTACGGTAACGCGCAATAAAAGGAATGGTATTCCCCTCGTCGATCAGAGCTACGGTTTTCTCAACCTGCTCGCGCTTGAGATGAAATTCTTCTGTCAGTTTTTGAATAATATCCATAGTAAACTCCGTTACATTTATTTTTGTCCGTGTGATTCAAGCACGGAAATTTCTTCTTCGGTCAAATAGCGCCATTCGCCGCGCGCCATAGACGCATCGAGCGTCAGATTACCAAAGCGAATACGTTCCAAGTAAATAATTTTATTATTTAATGCTTCCAGCATCCGTTTGATTTGATGATATTTTCCTTCGATCAAAGTGATTTTTCCTGCCGCTCCCGTTTCATCCAAAACAATTTTGGCAGGCTTCGTTTCATATCCGTCCTCAAGAGTAACGCCCGCTTCAAAACAACGGACATCGTCCTCGGAGATCGGAAATTTTGCCCGAAAATAATATTCTTTTTCTACGTGAGTTTTCGGTGCAAGCAAACGATGCGCAAGCGCACCGTTATCGGTAATGAGCATCAGTCCAAAGGTGTTTTTATCCAGCCGTCCACACGGAAAAAGATCATTCTTCCGCATCTCGGTGGGCAAAAGATCGAGCACCGTACGATCACGTCCGTCTTCTGTCGCGCTGACGACCCCCTCGGGCTTGTTCATTAAAATATAGGTATATTTTCGGTAGACCACTGAGTTTCCGCAAAAGATCACGCTATCATTTTCGGGGTCGATCTTCTGGTCTGCCGAAGATGCCACACGTCCGTTGACAGAAACTCCGCCTGAACGAATGATCTTTTTTGCTTCGGAACGCGAGGCACAGCCCGTAATTCCAAGAAATTTATCCAAACGCATCGTTGCCATCCCCGTCTCCTTTGTATCTCAAAACCAAAAGATCAATAATAAAACTCCAACAAGGATTCCAATGACCGCAAATCCTGCGCGAAATCCTTCCCAAAAAGCCTCTTTTGTTTTGTTCGTATTCTTCGTTTTCTTGGTATTTTCCATCACGGTATCACCCCTATGATATTGTGTCCCAAGAACTCCGAGTTCATTCTTTTGGGCAATTTGGAAGCGCTTTTGCCTTGTCGGGACGCTGAGAAATCAATACTCCTGCAAAAATCAAAGCGCAACCTGCGTAGCCAAGTGCGGAAATATGATCCATCCCGAATACCGCCCCACCAATCGCACTAAAGACCGATTCGGTCGAAAGCAGAATGGCAGCAAAGGTGGGATCGGCGCGTTTTTGTGCAATCACCTGTAAGGTATACGCTACACCGACCGAAAGCACTCCGCAATAAAGAATTGCCCATTTTGCTTCTAAAATACCGCCCAACGTCGGTGTCTCAAAAAGAAACATCGATACAACGCCCCATATAGCGCATACAAAAAACTGTCCCCAAGCAAAATGTAAGGAACGAAGGTTCTTTCCCAAGCGGTCGACAAGAATCATATGTGCCGTCCAAAAGAAGGATCCAACGAGGATCAAAAGCTCTCCCATGCCAAAGCGAAATCCCTCCCCCGCCTTGTAGCAAAGTAAGAACAATCCAACCACAGCGCAAACTGCACCGATCCAAACCTGAACTCCCGTTTTTTGACGGAAGATCAAAAAACAAGCAATGGGAATGAGGACGATATAAAGTCCCGTAATAAAGCCCGCCACACCCGCGCTTCGGGTATAAACGATTCCGATCTGTTGTAGCGTCGATGCGCAAAACAACACCGTTCCCGCAAGAAGTGAGGCTACGAAGGTTTTTTTGCGTTCTTCTCTGCTTGATCTTCCTTTTTCAAAAATCAGAACCACGGGCAACAACGAAATAACGCCCAAAGCAAACCGCGTACCGTTCAGTGTCAATGGTCCAACATAATTGACACCGTCCACCTGCGCAACAAAGGCAAAGCCCCAAATCATCGCTGTCAGCAATAAAAGTCCATTCGTCCAAAGATTGGTTTTCTTCATAGTGTGATTTAATTCTTTTTAATCTTCTTTTCTGTAATTGACAATTGCTCGAAAAGTATCCACTTCGAATTCATACGCTTTTTCCTGACTGCTTCGCCCCATCACCAAAGGTTGCATCAGGCAAAGCACTGTATCTTCGGGCAAAAGCTTCAACACATCATAATCCTTATACGCTTCGGTATCGCCAAGACGAATACCGTATTCGTCAATTGCTCCGTTCGGCGTTTCCGAAAAGACCTCCGAAAGAGGACGCAAAGCACCACCGTGCAAAGCCTCCTCATATAACCAAGGATCCAGCAAATAAATCGAAGATTCTCCCGTTTGTAAATACGTGGAATATGTACTATATTGATTCGTATTATGTTCGCGATCTACCCGCAATGGCTTTCCGTTTTCATCTGTTTGAGATTCAATCAACTTGATTTGCTCCTCGGAAAAGATCTGATACATCGAAAGAGTCGCCACGCGATCTCCGTTTTCATCAAAATCCTCAGGCAAAAAGAGAGTCATCATATCATTCAACTGCTGTTGCTGCGAGCTCGAAACACTGCAATGTCCGGCATATACGATCATAATATCCTTTTTTTCTCGCGTACAAGCTTGTACAATGCAAATAGTGAGAACGATCACCAATGCCGCAATACCAATCGTTACCCATTTGTAATGATACCAAAAATTATCAAACCATTTGGCAAACCGTCCTTCTATGACGATTTCTCCGCCGGGCTTTTTTTCCTCATTCATGGATTTCAAGTTACTCCTTTATTGAAAGATGGGGATTGCCGCAAAAGATCTGCGACAACCCCAAAATACTGTTCTGATTCGTCTTATGCCTTATAAACGTCCAATACTTTCAGATTTACCATTCCCGAAGGAACTTCTACGCAGACAGTATCCCCCTTTTTCGCGCCGATCAGTGATCTGCCGACGGGCGACATATCAGAAATCTTATTATCAAAGGGATCTGCTTCGTTCGAGCCGACGATCTTATACTCTACTTCGATTCCGTTGCGCTCCACTTTAACGCAGGAACCAAGACCGACAACTTCGGAATTGATTTCGGAATCGTCTACCACGACCGCGTGCTGAATCAGCTCGTCGAGCTCCTTGATCCTTGCCTCATTCTTTGCCTGCTCGTTTCTTGCTTCATCGTACTCCGCATTCTCCGAAAGGTCTCCAAACGATCTTGCTTCTGCGATCGCAACTTTAATTCTTTCTCTTTCCTCTTTGGTTCGGAAATCGTATTCCGCCTTCAGTTTTTCAAAGCCTTCCTGCGTATATTTGAAAATTGCAGCCATCATTGTTCTCCTTTATGTGTGAATATAATTTTTTCTTATTTCAATAAATCAATTGCAAATCGAAGCTGATTGTCATCGGCTTCTTCTCGAATATAAATGCTTCCTTCTCCCTCAAGCGCCACTTTATGATCGGGATCAATTCCGATGCCGTCATAGCCTTTCGTATCTTTTCCCGAATAATACATTGCCGTCGTGAGTTTTAAAGCACCCGTATATCCATATTGAACGAGTGGCATGATCGTTTGCATACTTCCCTTGCCGTAGGTCTTTTCTCCGACAATCGCTCCAAGATCATAGTCTCGAAAGGTCGCGGTAAATAGTTCTGCCGCACTTGCCGTTCCTCCGTTGCAAAGAACAACCGCGTTCAGATCCTTATATTTTCCGATATCCGATTCCGAAACACTACATCCTTCGTAAATTCCCGAATACTTGACGGATTTCACCTTGGAGATCTCTTCATTTCCCGCTTTATCCTTCACGCGGATCAATACGTCACCCTCGGAAAGGAAATAACTCAAAATTGCCTCGATTGATTGTAGCGTTCCACCGGGATTGTTGCGAAGATCAAAAACAAAGCGCTCACAACCTGCTTTTTTCAGCCGATCCACCTCAGCCGAAAATTGTTTCGGTGTCGTCAGGTCAAACTGAATGATGCGAATAATTCCAACCTCACCGGAATCGGATACTTCTCCGTACACTGAATCCGAGGTAAACTCAGCTCTGACAACGCTTCTTTCAATGGGAGCACTCCAAACACCGTTTTCCTTGCGAAGAATTTGAAACTTTGCCGTCGTTCCGGCAACTCCCTGTAACTTTTGAAGCGCCGCTTCGTAGCCCAAAGAATCTACCGTAAGGAAGCTTCCGTTCGATTCCACCGCGTAAATCACATCCCCCGGCTTGACTCCATTCTCCTCATCATCAGCAGGTGAATCTTTTGTAACGTGAAAAACCTGAATAACTTCCTGCGTTTTTCCATCATATTCAATTTTGGTATACGCAACGTTGACACCGATTCCCTGAGTCTTTCCCTCCGAGCTTGCCATCATTGCGGCATATTCCTCTGCCGTATAATATGCGGCATATGGGTCTCCCGTAGCATAAACGTATGCTTTCAACGCCGCTGCCATCATTTCTTCCTCGTCAAGCTCCGCAAAGCTCAGTTGTGAGAAGATCTGATCAAACAGTTCAAACGGATAATAGCGGTCATCGCCCGAAACAAGAGTTTCGTTTTGCACCTCTATGATGCGTTTTTTGTATACGCCACTTAAGCAGGTGTAAGTCAACATTACCGAAGCCAACACCAAAGCAATTCCCGCAAAAATTGCGGTATGCAATGAGATCCGCTTTACTTTTTTGGGCGCTGGAGCACCGTTGTCGGAAAACAAAGTCTCGCACGAAGCTTCACTTTTTTCCGATCCTACGATTTCACCCTCATTTTCATTCTCATTTTCATTTTTGATTTCTTCTGACACTTCAAAAATTTCTCCTTTGATCTTTGTTTTGCTTTTCGGAAAAATCCAATGTCACACGGGATCGCGCCCGATTCTTTACAAAGATGCCTTATGGCATCGAAAAGCGAAATACTCCGCTACGGCGGAGTATTCCGCAATTATGTCTTAAAACTTTACAGGCTTGGAATCCAGATATTTACGAACCATCAAGGCAACCTTAAAAGTGATCGCATGCTCAAATTCGCGCAGATCAAGACCCGTCAGCTTGCGGATCTTTTCCAAACGGTAGACCAAGGTGTTTCTATGTACAAAGAGCTTTCTCGACGTTTCGGAAACGTTAAGATTGTTCTCAAAGAAGCACTGGATCGTCATCAAGGTCTCGCGGTCGAGTGTCTCAAGACTTCCCTTCTTAAAGACCTCCTGCAAGAACATTTCGCAAAGCGTGGTAGGAAGCTGATAGATCAATCGTCCGATACCAAGATTTTCATAACTGATAATATTCTTTTCGGTCTCAAACACCTTTCCGACTTCAAGGGCGACCTGCGCCTCCTGATATGCCTTGGCAAGATCCTTGATATTATCAACGATCGTCGAAATACCGATGACGACCTTCGTATAAAACTCCGTCGAAAGCGTATCCGCGATATTGATCGCGAGCTTTTCAATCTCTTTCATTTCGGTTCCCGCCTTCAGTTCCTTCACGAGAACGATATCGTGCTCACCAACACTGATAACGTAATCCTTGGACTTGTCGGGAAACATATTCTGAAGCATCTCAAAGGGCATCATATCGGTCTTTCCAAAGAACTTGATCAAGAATACAACACGAAGCTCCTCGGTATTGAAATGCAACTCTTTGGATTTAATATAGATATCGCTTGGAAGAATGTTGTCAAGAATAATATTTTTAATGAAAGAACCCTTATCATACTTTTCATCGTACAAGCTCTTGATGTTGC
>JAFQPC010000010.1 GCA_017411935.1 Clostridia bacterium
CCTACAAATTCGGGACGGACGCGCTCCCGAAGCGCCGAGAGCATCTGCGCCTCGCGCCGCGCCGCCTCATCTTCGGCACTGACCGAAAAGCCAAGGATCTTGTGCGAGGCATCCGAGGCTCCGAGATTGGAGGTCAGAATGATGACGGTGTTCGAAAAATCGACCGACCGTCCGCCCGAATCGCTCAGTACGCCGTCCTCGAGCACCTGCAAGAGCAAATGAAATACGTCGGGGTGCGCCTTTTCGATCTCGTCAAAGAGAAGCACCGAATAGGGTCGCCGCCGAACCTTTTCGGTCAGCTGTCCCCCCTCACCGTAGCCGACGTAGCCGGGCGGCGAGCCGACCAGACGCGAGATCGAGTGCTTTTCCATATATTCCGACATATCGAGGCGGATCATCGCGTTCTCCGAGCCAAAGAGCGAGCGTGCGAGCGCCTTGGCAAGCTCGGTCTTTCCCACGCCCGTCGGACCGAGAAAGATAAACGAGCCGATCGGACGCTTCGGATCGCCAAGCCCTAATCGACCGCGGCGAATTGCGGTGGCAAGGGCACGCGTGGCGCTTTCCTGACCGAGGACGGCATTCGAGAGATCTTCCGAAAGACGCAGAAGCCTCTGCCCCTCGTCCTCGAGAAGCTGGTGCACGGGAATGCCCGTCCAAAGGGTCACAACCTTCGCAACGTCCGCCGCGCTGACCGACGGTCGGGCGGGGAAAAGGTCGTCGGCTTCTTCGTGTTCCTCGCGCAAGAGAGCCAGCTCGGCGCGAAGCTCCTGCTCGCGGTCGCGGACCGATGCCGCAAGCTCAAATTCCTGCGCGAGCACGGCATCTTCTTTTTTCTTCGTCAGCGCCAAGAGCTCATCCTCAAGCGTTTGAATGGGAAGGGTCGGCTTTGCCGCCGCAATGCGTACCGATGCCGCCGCTTCGTCGATCAGGTCAATGGCTTTGTCGGGCAGAAAGCGGTCGGGAATATAGCGGATCGAGAGAGAAACGGCGGCGCGGATGGCTTCATCGCTGATCGAAATTTTGTGATGCGCCTCGTATTTTTCGCGAAGTCCAAAGAGGATCAGGGTGCTTTGCTCCGCCGTGGGTTCTTCGACCGTCACCGACTGAAAACGCCGCTCAAGCGCCGCGTCGCGCTCAATGTGAGAACGGTATTCCGAGAGCGTCGTCGCGCCGATCATCTGAAGTTCTCCGCGCGCAAGGGCGGGCTTTAAGATGTTGGCGGCATCGACCGCACCCTCTGCTGCCCCCGCGCCGATGATGACGTGGAGCTCGTCGATGAAAAGAATGAGATCGGGATTTTTCGCGACCTCGTCCATCACGTGCTTCATACGCTCCTCAAATTCGCCCCGATATTTTGCCCCCGCGATCATCGAAGAGATGTCGAGCGTGACGATACGGCGACCGCGGAGCGTCTCGGGCACCTCTCCCGCGGCAATGCGCGCCGCAAGTCCCTCGATCACCGCCGTTTTGCCCACGCCGGGCTCGCCCACAAGGCAGGGGTTGTTTTTTTGGCGGCGCGAGAGGATCTGAATGACGCGCTCGGTCTCGCGGTCACGCCCGATGACGGGGTCGATCCGCCCCGCCCTCGCTTGCTCGGTCAGATCGTGTCCGTAGGTCGAGAGCATCGGAGCGCCGCGGATCTTTAATTTTTCCTCGGCAGCGACGCTTTTTTCGGAAGAAAGCGTTTGCTCGGAGAGCGTGCCGAGATAATCGCGAACGTCTTTTTTGAGTTCAGAGGCGGGAATGCCCTCGGCTTCGAGCAGACGGACTCCCACCGAATCGCGCTCGCTGAGGAGCGACAGGAGCAGATGCTCGGTCCCGATATAGCGCGAGCCGTTTGCCGTCGATTCCGAGGAAGCGCCCTCGATGATCTTACGGACACGCGGTGTCAGGTCGGACGGCGAGACAAAGCTCGGCGCGCCGAGCCCCGAGATCTCAATGATCGCCGCGCGGAGCTTTTCGGCATTTGCTCCTTTGGCAACGAGCAGGCGCGAGGCAATGGAGTCTTCCTCGGTCAGCAGACTCAGGAGAAGATGCTCCGAGCCCACGTAGGTGTGACCGAGTTCTCGCGAGAGCGTGAGCGCGCGTGTGAGGACGTTTTGCGCTTTTTGTGTGAATTTGTTTGGCATGAGCGATTTCTCACCTTCTTTTCTCAGTTTCTCATAGGAGTATTGACCGCGCGGTTTTGTTTTAATCGCTATCTCTATTGTACGCAATCGAACGCCGAAAAATCGGTCGAAAGATAAAAATGAGAAAATTGAAAAAATCGCAATGCGGTGGGGGACACAAAAAATCTTTGATCGCCCCTACTTCGCGTAAAACTCGTATTCGCGGATGAGGCGATTGTAGGTCCTGCGGTCAAGAAGACCTGTCGGGGGAAGCGCGTGGATGCGCTGAAATTCCCGTACCGCCGCCTCGGTGGGCTCGTCGTAAATGCCACTCGGGGTCACGGGGGGAAGAAGGTCGTAGACGACCTCGATCTCCGAGAGAAGCCACTGCGCGAGAAGAACGAACGAGCTCTGCTCTCCCCGTCGGGTGACGTAATCGGCGGGCGTGCTCGGAAAGAGATCGACACGGACGATCTCATCACCGTCCGAGAGACGTTGAAATTCCGCAAAGAGAAGCTCCCACGTCGCGCGGTCGGCACGCCCCGTGACGGGCAGAGCATAGATGCGCTGAAACGCCGAGAGGGCATCTTCGGTCCTCCGATCGAAGATGCCGTCCACGGGGACGGGAGGGATGGCGTCACCCTCAAAGGTTTCGTAGGAAAGACGGCGCAGATAGCGCTGAAGATTTTCGATGGCATGCGAGTTCATTTCTGCTTGATTCATAGCCTTTCTCCTTACCGTCCGAGCTCAAAGCCGGGGTACTGTCCTTCCCCCAGACGTGAGCCGTTATAAAGGTCGCTGTAAAGGTCGGCAATGGCGCTCCAAGTCACACTCGCCACCGTGCCGCTTGGCGGAATGCCTAAAAATCTCTGCGCGGCAAGCACGGCATTCTGCGTTTGCTCGCCGAAATAGCCCGTCGGACTGACCGAGGGGATCACATCAATGCGCGTTGCAATAAAATTCAGATATTCCTGAAGCACGCGCACCGAATCGTCTTGCGAGCCGAGGCGGAGCGGTACGCCGGGGTAGGGCAGGATGTTGCCCTCGACGTACTGGAAGGGGATCGTCGCGAGAAAGCCGAGATAGGTGCGGTAGAGAACGTCCCAGGTCGTAAAATCGACCTCGCCCGTCACGGGGAGCTCAAAGGTCGATTGCGCCGCGCTGACCGCCGCCGTGGTGGCAGGTCCGAAGACACCGTCGATGGCAACGGGGGGGATCGTGTTATAAAATTCGGTAAGATAGGAGAGAAGATACTGCACGTTTTGTACCTCGGTCCCCACCGCCCCCTCGGAGAGTGCGCGTGTGTACTGCTGCGTCACCTCGGAGAGAGCGATCCCCTCGGAGTCGAGCTCGTTGAGACGCTTGACGGCGTTGTAAATGAACTGAATGGCGTACCAGGTCGCCTTGCCCACAATGCCGTCGGCGGGGAGAGAGAAGACCTCTTGGAAGCGCCGCACGGCATCCTCGGTGTCAAAGGAAAAGACACCGTCGGGGATCGCGATCTTGGGGATCGAGGGGTAGTTGTCGGAGATGCGGTTGAGGCGGATCTGAATTTGCCGTACGTCGTCACCCGCCGTTCCGAGACGGAGCAGACGGTCGGGCAGAGAGGAGCTGATGTTCATAACGGGGGCATCCGAAACGAGATCAATGTCCTCGCCGTAGTAATATTGCAGGATCTCATAGGGGGTATAGCCCTCGTTCGCAAGCGCGACCGAGCCCCATTGTGAAAGCCCCGCGCAGGTCACGGTCGTGCCGTTGCAGAACTGCGCGAAAAGAGGCTCTACGCTCCCTTGACGCACGATATAGGTGTCAAAGAGCTCGCCGACGATTTGCGAGATGTTTTCAAAAATGTCGCGCCCGTTGACGAAATATTGGTCGATCGCGGTCGAGTTCGTAATGTCAAAATCATAGCCGCGCACGCGGTAATATTCGGTGTAGATGCGGTTGAGGGCAAAGGAGATCTGCGCTAAGATATTAGCGCGAATGGCGTTTTCGGGCCAGGTGGGGTAGATCTCACTCGAGGCGACGTTGGCAATGTAGTCGACAAAGGGAACGGTGACGTTCGGCGCGTTCTGATTCGGCGCGCCGAGATGCACGGTGATCGGTTCGGGAATGGTGGGGAGTCTTGCGTTCATTCTGCCACCTCTTTTCTGTCTCAAAGATCTGCCGAGGGCGGCTCGGGGATCACGGTGGACGGAAATTCGGGGATCGTTTCGCCAAGCGATTCGGGCGCGGGGATCATCACGGCAGGCTGGATCGAGAGGATCGAGGGGAAGACGGGGACACGCTCAAAGGTCTGCGGGAGATAGCCTTCCTTGGCAACGTCGACCGTGTAGAGCGCGTAGGGTGTGCCGCCGTTCGGGGTCTCGGAGTTCGAGCGCGGCGGCGTGGGGAGCGCGACCTTTTCGGTCTGTCCGTCACGGTTGGTGCGGAGCGAGTACAGCACGCCTGAGTTTTCCACGGTCGCGCCGCGAATGTTGACCGATGCCCCCGCGAGGGGGATCGCGCCTCGCGCCGTCGTGACCTTGACGATGAGAGTTCCGATCGGATTTTGCGGTGTTAGATTCATAAGAGCACCCTTTCTATGGATTGAATTTTGATGAAAGTCGGGCTTTCTCTCTCAATATATGCAAAATTTCATAAAACGCTCAGCTTCTCGACGGCATCGTTCGGACAGAG
This sequence comes from Clostridia bacterium, assembly GCA_017411935.1. Lineage (GTDB taxonomy): Bacteria > Bacillota > Clostridia > Oscillospirales > CAG-272 > HGM12713. Next base: position 4,788 of record JAFQPC010000010.1, read on the forward strand.
GAGCACGCCGTGCTCCGAGAGCATCGTTTCAGTGACGCTCGGCGGCTGAGCCGCGCCGTATTCGTGGAGAAAGGAAAATTCGTCGACCGAAAAATATCCCGTCGCGTCCAGCCCGTCAAGAAAGAGATAATAGCGTCCGTCGTCCGAATGATAGGCATAGCTTCGTCCTCGGTGCGGGAGAGAAGCGAGCCGTCGGCAGGCAGAGAGCAGGTCGTCAAGGCACGAAAAGCAAAACGCGCCGAGCCGCCCGTTCTTCGGCAAAGGTGAGAGAGATCTTTGTGAACGGTACAAGCAGTCTTCCTCCTTTTCATCTTCGTTGAGGTCTCGGAGATCTGGCTGGCAATCGCAGGAAAGCGCGCCGAGTCTTGTAACGAACATCTCGCACCCGCCGCCCTTGGAGGGGTAGAGCTGAACGAGCACGCGGTGGCCGTCGGCGTTGAAGCCGACCGAGGATTTGGCATCATGTAAAATATTCCAAAGCATTCGCTTGGTCTCGGTGTTGGCATAGTCGAGATCGTCCTCGTTCATCTCAAAGGAAAGAAGATCCTCGTGCGTGAGAATGATCTTCAGCTTTTCCTCGCCAATGCGTAAGAGTTCCATTTTGTTTCCTCCGTGTTTGGATACTACTACAATTATAATCGGTCGGAGGGAAAAATGGTACCCCTAAAATAATGGAAATTTCCGAGCGCATATTGACGAAGCGCGACGAAGCGTGATATAATATAGTATAAGAATTTGAAAGAGAAAGGAGACCGCGATGCGTTATAACGAAGATACCTGTTCGATCGAGATGAGCGTGCGGTCTCTTTGCGAGAGAGCCTGCCACGGCGGAGATCTCGGCGTGCCGTTTTCTGCCGACGGAGACACGGCGGTCGACGGCGGTGCGATCCACCGTAAGCTTCAAAGCGAGGCGGGCGCAAATTATCTTGCCGAGGTCACACTCTCGAACACGACCCTCTACGAGGGACTCTATTTCACCGTCAGCGGCAGAGCCGACGGAGTCATCCGTCAAAAGGAGGGGCTTGTCGTTGACGAGATCAAGTGCGTCCACAGCCGAGACTTTTATCTGCCGCCGCGCGAGGTCTTTCTCGCGCAGTTGAAGTGCTATGCCTATTTTCTCGCGCTTCGCGAGGATCTGCCGAGCATTCACGCAAGACTGACCTATTATCACGCCGAGACGAAAAAGATCAAGCACTTCCGCTACCACTTTACGACCGACGATCTTCGTGTCTTTTACGAAGAACTGCTCGGACGCATCGTGCGCTTTGCGCGGATCGAGGTGAAGCGTCGGACCGAGGCACTCCCCTCGGCGGCGTGGGTCAAATTTCCGTATCCCGAGCTTCGCGAGGGACAGGAGCTGATGATCCGCGAGAGCTTTTCCGCCATCCGAAAGGGAAAGCGGCTGTTTGTCGAAGCGCCCACGGGCACGGGAAAGACGATGTCCTCGCTTTATCCCGCCGTGCGTGCGCTGGGGACGGGCGAGGTCGATAAGATTTTCTATCTGACCGCCAAGGCAAGCACAAGAAGCGAAGCCTACCGTGCCGCAAGTCTGCTTTTTGAGACGGGAGCGAAGCTCCGCACGGTGGTGATCACCGCCAAGGAACAGCTCTGCCTCTGTCAGGGCGGAATGAGAGCCGAGAACGGAACGAGCCACTGCAATCCCGAGGACTGTGAGCGCGCCGACGGCTATTACGACCGCCGCGACGCGGCGCTCCTTGAGCTTTTGGAACACCGCAACGGATATCCCAGACAGATCGTTGTCGAGACGGCAAGGAAATACCGAGTCTGTCCCTACGAGCTCTCGCTCGACCTCTCGGAATATTGCGACATCGTTATCTGCGACTATAACTACGCGTTTGACCCCACGGTCTATTTCCGCCGCTACTTTGGAGACGGCGGGAACCGCGAAAATTACGTTTTTCTCATCGACGAGGCGCATAACCTCGCCGACCGAGCGCGCGATATGTATTCGGCGGTGCTTTGCCGATCGGAGTTTGAGCGCGCGCTCGAGGTCATCGAGGGCGAGAGGGAGCTGTGCGGATATTTTGCCTCGGTGATGAGCTCGATCGGACGCTTGCGCGAGCTTTGCCGAGAGGAGCTCGTCAAGGATGCCGACGGCAACGAGCGCGGATTTTATCTCTGTCGCTCGCCCCTTGCCAATCTCAATACCGAGCTCGAGGTCTTCCGTAAAAGAATTGATCTTTATCTGAAGAAAAATCCCGAAAGTCCGATCTTCGGTACGCTCTTTACGCTTTCCGCCAAGGTGCGGAAATATCTTGCGGTCAACGAGTTTTTCGACGACGGATTTCTTTCCTATATCGAGCTCTCGGGCGGAGACCTGACGGTCAAGACCTATTGCCTCGATCCCTCGCCCATCATGGACGCATTGCTCAATCGCGCAAAAGCGAGCATTCTCTTTTCGGCGACGCTGACACCGTCCGAATATTTTTGCGACGTGCTCGGAAGCGCGAAGAACGCCGAGAGCATCTCCTTGCCCTCGCCCTTTGACACCGAAAACCTCTGCGTCGCCGTGGCGGACTATCTGAGTACCCGATTTGACGACCGCGAAAAGAACGATGCAAGATATGCCTCGGTCATCGCCGCCACCGTCAGCGCCAAAGCAGGCAACTATATCGCCTATTTTCCTTCCTACGAACTGCTTGAGCGAGTGCAGAAAGCGTTCTGCCGAAAGTACCCGAAGGTCGAGGTCATCGTGCAGAAGCAGGGAATGGGCGTGCGCGAGAAGGAAGCCTTTTTGCAGGCATTCCGCGAGGACCGCGGACATCTCCGCGTCGGCTTTTGCGTGCTCGGGGGCGCGTTTTCCGAGGGAGTGGATCTGCCGGGCAGCCGTCTGATCG
>JAFQPC010000110.1 GCA_017411935.1 Clostridia bacterium
ATCGAAGCAAAGGAAAGCATCGACCGAGGTCCGCAGATTGAGAAGTCCGCGCTTCTCTGCTTCCTTCTCCCACTCCTCGGAATAGCCGTCACCGTCAAAGATGATTCTCTGATGCTTCGTAAAGGTATCCTTGAGGAGCTTTGCGACCGCCGAATCAAAATCGTCAGCGGCTTCGAGCACGTCAGCAAACTGACGGAAGCTTTCGGCAACCGCCGTATTGAGCACGATGTTGGGCATCGCGATATTCTGCGACGAGCCAAGCATACGGAACTCAAATTTGTTGCCCGTAAACGCCAGCGGCGAGGTGCGGTTTCGGTCGGTGGTATCTTTGCGGAAGGTAGGAATGGTCGGGATTCCGAGGTCCATAATTCCTGCTCTTGCGCCCTTATATGTCTTTCCGTTGACGATCGACCGAATGATCTCGGCAAGCTCTTCGCCAAGGAAGACCGAAACGATGGCAGGGGGGGCTTCGCTCGATCCGAGACGGTGATCGTTGCCCGCGCTTGCGACCGACAGTCGCAGAAGATCCTGATGATCGTCGACTGCCTTGAGGATCGCGGCAAGCATCAGCAAGAACTTTGCGTTCTCGGCAGGGGTCTTGCCCGCATCAAGCAGATTTTTTCCCGTGTCGGTCGAGATCGACCAGTTATTGTGCTTACCCGATCCGCTGACCCCCGAATAGGGCTTTTCGTGCAGAAGGCAAACAAGTCCGTGCTTTTCGGCGATCTTCTTCATATACTCCATGATCAGAAGGTTCTGATCGACCGCCATATTGGTCGTCGCATAGATGGGAGCGAGCTCGTGCTGTGCGGGTGCGGCTTCGTTGTGCTTGGTCTTGGAGTTGATGCCGAGACGCCACAGATTCTCGTCAAGCTCTGCCATAAACGCGCTGATCCTTGAATTGAGCGGACCGAAATAATGATCCTCGAGCTCCTGACCCTTGGGCGCGGGAGCGCCGAAGAGCGTACGTCCCGTGAATTGCAGATCCTTGCGAAGATCGTACATTTCCTTATCAATAATAAAGTATTCCTGCTCGGCGCCGACCGTTGTCGAAAGACGCTTGGTCGTCATATCGCCAAAGAGGCGGAGCAGACGAAGCCCCTGCGCGTTGATGGCGTCCATCGAACGGAGCAGCGGGGTTTTGGTATCAAGCGCCTCACCCGTATAGGAGCAGAACGCCGTGGGAATATAGAGCGAGCCGTCCTTGACGAAGGCATACGACGCGGGATCCCACGCCGTGTATCCTCTTGCCTCAAAGGTAGCGCGAAGTCCACCCGAGGGAAAAGACGAAGCATCGGATTCTCCCTTGATAAGCTCCTTCCCCGAAAATTCCATCACGACCTTGCAGTTTCCGACGGGGGAAATAAAGGAATCGTGCTTCTCTGCCGTCACGCCCGTCAGCGGCTGGAACCAATGCGTATAGTGGGTCGCGCCCTTTTCGATTGCCCAGTCCTTCATCGCGTTTGCCACGACGTCGGCGACCGACGCGTCGATCGTCTTGCCCGTCGCGATCGTCTTCATCAGAGATTTATAGACCTCTTTGGGCAATCTCTCACGCATCACATCGTCGTTAAAGACCATACTGCCAAAGATTTCGGGAACGTTCTTGTTCATTGTCTTTGATCCTTCCTTATTACCAATAATGATTTATTATAATCCTGAATTTTCCATTTGTCAAGCTTTTTTGACAAATCAAGGATTGTTTGTCGTTTGTTCAAAATATTTTTGGAGGGTTTGAGCGACCGTTTTCGCCGCTTTCGTACCGCCCTGACCCTCTTCGATCACGCAGGAGAGAACGATCTCTGAGGAATCGGTCAGAGCAAATCCCGAAAAGAGCGCATAGTCTTTCTTTCCATTCACCTGCGCCGTACCCGTCTTGCCGCCAACCGTAATTCCAAGCTTGGAAAGGCTTGAAAAGCCGTCAATTCCTATCACCACCTGCTTCATACCGTCGATCAAGGTTTCATAGGTCTCGTCGGAAAAAGCCACGCGGTCGAGCTCTTCGGCAGAGGACTCATAAACGACCTCTCCCGTATAATATTTTTTCACCGAACCGAGAAGCTGTGCGCGATACCGTGTGCCGCCGTTGACGACCGACGACATATACACGCTCAACTGCAAGGGAGTATAGGCGTGCGTTCCCTGTCCGATCGCAGCGTTCAGCGTCTCTCCCGGTTTCTCGGGGTCGGTCGCCGCTACGTTGCCCGTCTCGCTTCGAAGCTCCAATCCCGGATCGGCGCCAAGTCCGAGCCGCGTCGTAAACTCTGTCATTCCCTCAACGCCAAGCAGGTCACCGAGATGATAGAAAAAGATATTGCAGGAAACACGAATTGCTTCTACGACGTTGATCGGTCCGTGATCTCCCGTACATTGCGGATGGGTCGTATAATCGGGGTGATTAAAAATATGATTGCATTCAAATTCGGTCTCTTTGCCAAACGTCCCCGTCTCCAGTTTCAGCGTCGGACTCATCTCAAGTCCTGCAAGCGCCGCGCCGACCTTATAGGTCGAACCGGGGGCATACGTTTCGTTCAGCGCGCGGTTGAGCCACGGATTTCCCGAATGATTGTTCAGGCTCTTGACGTAGTCCTCGTTCACAAGCTGTGACAGATCGTACGTCGGATAGGAGACCAGCGCCAGCACCTCACCCGTGGTAGGATCAATCGCCGTGAGCGCTCCGCCTTTGGCGGTATCAATCGCGTCCACATTTTCTTTCAGGCTATCTTCTGCCGCGATTTGAAGATCAATGTCGATCGTCAGATAGATGTCGTTGCCGTGTGTCGGCTCGACCTCATAATATTTTTCGATCTGGTTGCCGTTCTCATCGTAACGGATCACCATCACACCGTCCTGACCGCGAAGATATTTTTCGAATGCCGCCTCGCATCCCGAGATACCGACCAGCGAATCAAGCGGATAACCGAGCGCAATATACTGCTCGGCGTTCTCGGCAGTGATCTTTCCGAGCTGCCCCAGAATATGCGAGGCAACCCCGGGATACTCGTACACACGCTCTGCCTGAATGTCGAAATTGACCCCCTCGATCTGAGTTTCCTCCAGTCGGGTAATGAGCTTGCGGTTGATGCCCTTGGCAATCGTATAGGACTGATATTGCCCAAAATCCACGCGCTCCATTTCATAGTACAGCCGAATCAGCGAGGTGATCTCCGATTTTGTATAGCGCGAGGTCGAAAGTCCGTAACGCTTGACAAAATACTCGGCAACGTCACTCGCGTCGGTATCCTCCCTCGACATCTCCTGTCGAGCGAGAAATTTTTTTTAGTAATAAAATTCGTTTGACTCCTTGTCGCGAACCTTCTCTACAAAGTGCATCTCGGGGTAGGTTCCCTCGAGAACAAAGTAATCGTCGGCAAGCTTGTCTCCATTGCCCGTGTCGCTCAGAGCTTCGAGCGTTGCCAAGAGCGAATCGTTGATCTCTCTGCGCGTCTCAGGCATTGCGCCGTACTCGTAGATCAGGTCGTAGCTCGTGGCGTTACCGACGATCAGCTTCCCGTTGCGGTCATAGATCTCCCCGCGAAGACCGGGCACGGTATAGGTCTTGATAAATCCATCTTCCTTTGGCGGAAGCAGACTTCCTCGGATCTGATACACGCCGACGGCGATCAGAAAGGCAAGGCAGATCGCCGAAAAGAAGATCGCGACAAAGAGAAAGCGGGCAGAGATATGACGTCTTTTTTCGCTTCTTTTTTTCATTCCCTACCCTCTCTCTCAAATATTCAAGGTTATATCAGCGACAGTACAAACACGATAGCAAATACCGCAAGCGCGGCGGCAATTCCTCCGCTGCAAAAAAACGGTAGAGACACGGTTCTCCTTCGGTGGCGGAAGCAATCCCTCACAGAAGCGGATCTTTTTCCGATCCTTAACTAAGAACACGATGCCGAGCACCGCCCCGCCAAGAAAAACACCCTCATAAGCAAGCAACGGAAGCACGGTCGTCAGCACCACGCGCGAGTATTCGGTGAAATCGCTCGTCTGCATTTCAAGCAGTTGCGTCATTCCCTCCTCGGAGAGCCACGGTGTCATTCGGTCCATCAACCAAGGCGCGATCACGCCGCCAAGGAAATTGATCGCCATATGATACACGATCGAATAGCGAATGCGTCCCGTCTTCACGTAAACAAACGCAAAGAGTGCGCCGACTGCGGCGGCATAGAAGAACTGAAAGAAGTTTCCGTGAACAAGTCCAAAGAGGATCGCCGACAGCACGACGGCGTATCCCTCGCCAAGAGGAAGCAGACGGTCGCAGACCGTCTTACGGAAGACGAGCTCCTCAAGAATCGGTCCGAGGATCGCAACGAAGACAAGGTTGATCCAGAAGGACTGCCCCGACGTCATCTCTGCCACAGGATTCTGAAGCGCATCTCCCAGCAAACTCGAAAAATAAAAGGTAATAAAGTTACCGATATAATTGCCCACCATCATAAAGGCAAGCGCGATACAAAGCGCGCGCCACCACGATTTTGTTCCCATCGCCACGGGTGCCATCGTATCGCTCGGCAAGCGGCGAAGCACAAGATAGAAGCAGGGGAACGCAATAACATAGAGTGTGACGATCGAAAACAGATGGTTTAGCAGTGCGCTTCCGATCCACTGCGGAGCAAAAAGGTAAAGCGCATAAGACAAAAGATATCCGCCGAGATGATAGGCGATCATCAGCACGCAAGCGGCAAGTCCAAAGGTGGTAAAATAGCGTTTTGCGTCAGCCTCGGACAATCTGCCCGTGTCGAGCTGGGGTGAAAATTTCAGTTTGTTCATAGAAATCCTTTCCAAATCATTTGCTAAAGGTAACATTACTGCCGCATCGTATGATTTCGTCGCTCCTTGAGAGGAAGCGTGCAAAGGGTCAACAAAAAGTACAGCGGCAGGCTAAAGAGCAGCGTGCAGATCATTTCGGGCAGAAGCACGCCCGAAACAATTCCCGAGAATGAGCCGCCCCCCGTATAGAGCCAAAAGCCTGCGAGCGTAAAGAGCGCCCGAAGGAGCAGGCTCGGAAGCAGCAGGATCAGCCACGAAAGAAAGCGAGGGAGCATTTTTTCGCTGAGGATCCCCACCGTCAGAATGACCGACAGATAAAGCAACGGACTAAGCGAGATCCCCACGCCGCCCAGAGAATCGACCGCAACACCGCCCACAACAGCGACGATCGCCGCCGTTCTGCGGTCATCAATCACTGCTACGGCAAGCACCGCGCCGAGCATCAGATCAGGCGTAGCGGGCAGATGGCGAAGATTG
>JAFQPC010000111.1 GCA_017411935.1 Clostridia bacterium
AACGGGAGGCTGATAGCCTCCCCTACAAACAAAAAGCAACACCTCTGCGCCGAGGGTACGCGGGTACGAATCCCCTGCCCTATGTTTTTTTAAAATTTTTAATCATTTCTCTTGCAAACACAAAAGATCTGTGCTATACTTATACTGTTATTTTTGCTTTTGGAAAGGCAGGTTTTTATGGCTATTCGCATTGGTATCTACGGTTACGGAAATCTTGGTCGCGGCATTGAATGCGCGATCTCTCAAAATCCCGATCTCTCGCTCGTCGCCGTCTTCACTCGGCGTGACCCTTCTTCTCTCGTGATCGGCACGGAAGGCGTTCCCGTTGTTTCGGCGAACGACATTCTCTCTTACATTGGAAAGATCGACGTTCTGATCCTCTGCGGCGGCTCTGCCACCGATCTTCCCGTGCAGACTCCTGCGCTTGCCAAGCATTTCTGTGTCATTGATTCCTTTGACACTCACGCAAAGATCCCCGCGCATTTTGCCGCTGTGGACGCTTCTGCTCGCGAGGGTGGCAACGTTGCGATGATCTCTGTGGGTTGGGATCCCGGAATGTTCTCTCTGAACCGTCTTCTTGCGGCTTCGATCCTACCCGACGGACGTGACTACACCTTTTGGGGCAAGGGCGTGAGCCAGGGACACTCGGATGCCATTCGCCGCATTTCGGGGGTTCTTGACGCCAAGCAATACACGATCCCGAAGGAAGATGCTCTCTCTGCCGTTCGCAGCGGCACTTGCCCTTCCCTTTCGACACGCGAAAAACATCTTCGCGAGTGCTTTGTCGTTGCCGAAGATGGGGCTGACCTTTCCCGTATTGAGCGAGAAATCAAGGAAATGCCGAACTATTTTGCCGATTACGACACGATCGTTCATTTCATCTCGCTTGACGAGCTTCGCCGCGATCATTCGGGCATTCCCCACGGCGGCTTTGTCATTCGCACGGGAAAGACGGGCAAGGATCTCGAGCATTCGCACATCATTGAGTATTCGCTGAAGCTTGATTCGAACCCCGAGTTTACGGCATCGGTCATCGTTGCCTACGCTCGCGCGCTCGCTCGTATGGCTCGCGAGGGCTTGGTCGGCTGCAAGACCGTCTTTGACGTACCGCCCGCCTACCTTTCTCCGAAGTCTTACGAGGAGCTTCTCGCTTCGCTTTTGTAATTTTTTTGATTTTTTTAAAAAATTATCTTGAATTTCTATCAATACTATGATATAATATAGTGTCGTACGGCGTTTTTGCCGTATGCTATCCGTTCTATTCTTTTTATAAGGAGTTTATGATTATGAGTCGTATGATTGGAACCGTATCGCGCGGCGTGAGAGCGCCCATCATCAAGAGCGGAGACAATATCGTTGATATCGTCACCGAGTCTGTTCTTGAAGCATCGAAAGATGCAAATTTTGAGTTCCACGACAGAGATATCGTTGCTATGACCGAGGCAATCGTGGCTCGTGCGCAGGGCAACTACGCATCGGTAGATGACATTGCCTCCGACGTGAAGGCAAAGTTTGGCGCTGACGCGACGGTCGGCGTGATCTTCCCCATCCTCAGCCGCAACCGCTTTGCGATCTGCTTGCGCGGCATTGCCAAGGGAGTCAAGAAGGTCGTTCTGATGCTCTCCTACCCCTCCGACGAGGTCGGAAACCACCTCATCAGTCTCGACGCTGTCGACGAGAAGGGTGTCAACCCCTACTGCGACGTGCTCTCTCTTGAAAAATACCGTGAGCTCTTCGGTTATGAGAAGCACAGATTTACGGGTGTGGACTACGTAGAGTACTACGAGCAGCTCATCCGCGAGTGCGGCGCTGACGTTGAGATCGTTTTTGCCAACAACTGCAAGGCAATTCTCGACTACACGAAGAACGTTCTTTGCTGTGACATTCACTCGAGAGCGCGCACCAAGAGAATCCTCAAGGCTTCGGGTGCGAACATCGTGCTCGGTCTTGATGAAATTATGAACGCTCCCGTGAACGGCAGCGGTTACAACGCAGATTACGGTCTGCTCGGCTCGAACAAGGCAACCGAGGATCAGGTCAAGCTCTTCCCCCGCGACTGCCAGACCGTTGTTGATGCCATTCAGGCAAAGCTCTTCTCGGCTACGGGTAAGCGCATTGAGGTCATGGTTTACGGTGACGGCGCGTTCAAGGATCCCGTCGGAAAGATCTGGGAGCTTGCTGACCCTGTCGTAGCCCCCGCTTACACCGCCGGTCTTGAGGGTACGCCCAACGAGCTCAAGCTGAAGTATCTTGCCGACAATGAATTCGGCGATCTTTCGGGTGAGGAGCTCAAAGCTGCCATCAAGGCAAAGATTCAGGAAAAGGACGACAACCTCGTCGGTCAGATGGCTTCCGAGGGTACGACTCCCCGTCAGCTCACCGACCTGATCGGTTCGCTTTGCGATCTGACCTCGGGCTCCGGTGACAAGGGTACGCCGATCGTCTTTATTCAGGGATATTTCGACAACTACACCACCGAATGATCGGCTCGATCGCTCTTGCGGAAAAAATTTCCCCGCAAGAGCGATTTTTTTTGCAAAAGCCCTTGACAAATTCGTTTTAGCGTGCTAAACTAATTTTAATGAAATCAAAGGAGAAAAGGCAATGAACCGTTCTTTCGCTAACAAATTTTATTACCTTTATTTTTATTGCTTTACGCAGTCAGAAAAATAAAGGTGCTTTTTGTTGCGGATTTTCGTTTCAGTTGATTTTATCCAATCGAATTTTCGATTCCATAAAAATTATTGAAGCCTTTCCGGTGAAAAACACCGCAAAGGCTTCATTTTTTCGTGTGTGACCCCTTTGCTCCTTCCCCTTACACGAAAAAATCTTATTTTTCAAGGAGAATTTTTTATGATCGCCGTATTAAAGCCGGGCACTACCGACGCACAAATTGAAAACCTTTCCTCTTGGATCAAGCTTCAGGGGCTTGACGTACATCTTTCGCGCGGAAGTTTGCATACCGTCATTGGTCTGGTTGGTGACACCTCTAAGATCGACGCAGATCTTCTTGAGAGCCTTGAGATCGTGGAGTCGGTCAAGCGCATCAGCGAGCCCTTTAAGAGTGCCAACCGCAAATTTCACCCCGATGACAGTGTCATTTCGGTGGGCAACACCTCGGTCGGCGGCAATATTTTTGCCGTGATGGCAGGTCCTTGCTCGGTCGAGAGCGAGGCGCAGGTGATGGAGATCGCCCATGCCGTCAAGGCGGCGGGTGCAACGATGCTTCGCGGCGGCGCGTTTAAGCCGCGCACCTCGCCCTACGATTTCCAAGGACTCAAGGCAGACGGCATTGAGATCCTGATCGAAGCTAAAAAGGAAACGGGGCTTCCCATTGTCACCGAAATTATGAATGCCAACCATCTTCCCCTCTTTGAAGAGGTGGACGTCATTCAGGTCGGCGCACGCAATATGCAGAATTTTGAGCTTCTCAAGGAGCTCGGCAGAACCCAGAAGCCGATCCTACTCAAGCGCGGACTTGCCAACACGCTCAAGGAGCTTCTGATGTCTGCCGAATACATTATGGCAGGCGGTAATGAAAACGTCATTCTTTGTGAGCGCGGCATCCGCACCTTTGAGACCTACACGAGAAACACGCTCGATCTCTCTGCCGTACCGCTTCTTCACGAGCTCTCTCATCTTCCCGTCATCATTGACCCCTCGCACGCAACGGGGGTAGCACGTCTTGTCAAGCCGATGGCGCTTGCCGCGGTAGCGTGCGGTGCGAACGGACTGATGATCGAGGTGCACAACGACCCCGCGCACGCACTCTGTGACGGCGCGCAGTCGCTGACCCCCGAAACCTTTGCCGACGTGATGGCGTCGGTGCGTCAGGTGCGCTCGGCGCTCGGAGGAAACTAAGCGATGACGGTTGGAATTTGCGGACTTGGACTGATTGGCGGTTCGATGGCAAAAGCCTACAAAGCCGACGGGCACACGGTGCTCGGCTTTGACGCGCACGAGCCGACGCTCGGCTACTGTGCCCTCGCGGGCATTACCGACGGCATTCTCAACGAGGAAACGATTCCCTCGTGCGATCTGATCTTCGTTGCTCTTTATCCGCAAGTAGCGGTAGAATATCTGAAAAAGATCGCGCCGATCATTGACGCTCACACCGTGGTGATCGACCTTTGCGGCACGAAAAAGCAGATCTGTGATTGCGGATTTTCCCTTGCCAAAGAGTACGGCTTTACCTTTGTGGGCGGACACCCGATGGCGGGCACGCAATATTCGGGCATTAAATACGCCAAGGCGACGCTTTTCAAGGGCGCTCCGATGGTGCTCGTCCCCCCGATCTACGACGATATTGCCTTTCTCGACCGCATTCGCACTCTGCTCTCTCCCGCGGGCTTCGGCAAGTTTTCGGTGACCGACGCAGAGTCGCACGACCGCGTGATCGCCTTTACGTCTCAGCTCGCTCACGTTGTCTCCAACGCTTACGTCAAAAGCCCCTCTGCCAAGGAGCACAAGGGATTTTCGGCGGGAAGCTACAAGGATATGACGCGTGTGGCGTGGCTGAACGAGCAAATGTGGTGTGAGCTTTTCCTCGAAAACCGCGATCCTCTGCTCTTTGAGCTTGACACGATCATCGCGTCCTTGCAGGAATACCGCGACGCCATTTCCGAGGGAGATGCAAACACGCTTCGCTCCCTGCTCCGCGACGGACGCATCGCCAAGGAAGAAATTGACGGCTAAAAAATTATCAAAGGAATTTTTCTTATGAAACGAATTACGATCAACGCTTCGACCAACTATGATATCGTTATCGGAAACGGAATATTACAAGAGGCGGGTACGTATTGCAAAAACGCGCTCGGCGGCGTTTGCCGTGTGTGCGTTGTGACCGACGATACCGTTGCCTCGCTCTATCTTGAGCGTGTGAGATCCTCACTGGAGTGCGCGGGATTTTCGGTAGAAAGCTTTGTCTTTCCGCACGGAGAGGCATCGAAGAACACCGACACGTTGGTTGCTCTTTGGGAGTTTCTCGCGGAGCACCGTCTGACGCGCTCAGACGCGCTCGTCGCCTTGGGTGGCGGTGTGGTAGGCGACCTTTGCGGCTTCTCGGCGGCGACCTATCTGCGCGGCATTCGCTTTGTGCAGATTCCGACGACGCTTCTTGCCGCGGTCGACTCCTCGGTAGGCGGAAAAACGGGCGTCGATCTTCGTGCGGGAAAAAATCTTGCGGGTGCGTTCCATCAGCCCTCGCTCGTTCTGTGTGACGTAACGACGCTTGACACCCTCTCGCCCAAAATTTTTGCGGACGGCTGTGCTGAGGTCGTCAAATACGGTGTCATTCGCGACCGCGATCTGTTTGACCGTTTGGGCGGAAATTTCCGTGAGGAGATCGAGGAGATCATTGCCCGTTGTGTTCGCCACAAGGCGGAGA
>JAFQPC010000112.1 GCA_017411935.1 Clostridia bacterium
ATGACCTGCTGGATGATCTGATCGAGTACGGCCTGCCCCAGATCGAGTACGCTCTGGACACCGATGATAAGAACGTCCGCGAGGAGCGTCTGACCGCTGCACGCCTGGACTTCGCTGACAAGTTCGCAGAGAAGTACGAAGACTTCGAGGAGCACATCGAAGTCTGCCTGTACAAGATGCAGAAGAAGGTCGTTAAGAAGTGGCTGCTGGCTGGCAAGCGCGTTGACGGCCGTGGCATGGATGACATCCGCGCTCTGGGCGCAGAAGTCGGTCTGCTGCCCCGCGTTCACGGCTCCGGTCTGTTCACCCGTGGTCAGACTCAGGTTCTGACGGTTGCTACCCTTGGCACGCTGTCCGAGGTTCAGATGCTCGACGGTATCGACAACGAGACCGAGAAGAGATATATGCACCACTACAACATGCCCGGCTTCTCCACAGGTGAGGCAAAGTCCACCAGAAGCCCCGGACGCCGTGAGATCGGTCACGGAGCACTCGCAGAGCGCTCGCTGATCCCCGTGCTTCCCAGTCCCGAGGAATTCCCCTATGCGATCCGCCTTGTTTCCGACGTTGTTTCGTCGAACGGTTCGACCTCGCAGGGTTCGGTTTGCGGTTCGACGCTCGCACTGATGGACGCAGGTGTCCCGATCAAGGCTCCCGTTGCAGGTATTTCGTGCGGTCTGATTACCGCGGAGGACGGAAGCTGGGATACGATGATCGACATTCAGGGTCTTGAGGACTTCTACGGCGATATGGACTTTAAGGTGGCGGGAACGCACAAGGGTATCACCTCGATCCAGATGGACCTGAAGATCGACGGTCTGACCCCCGAGATCATCAAGGCGGCTCTCGCGCAGACGCACGTTGGACGTGATTATATCATCGACGAGGTCATTCTCAAGGCGATCGAAGCTCCCAGAGCTGAGGTTTCCAAGTACGCACCCAAGATGACGTCCTTCAAGATCGACCCCGACAAGATCCGTGAGGTCATCGGTAAGGGTGGCTCGGTCATTCAGAAGATCGTTGCTGAGTCGGGTGCCAAGGTTGACATTGAGGACGACGGAACGATCTGCATCGCCGCAGTCAACGGTGAGCAGGCAGCGGCTGCCAAGGCAATGATCGACGCGATCGTATTTGAGCCCGAGGTTGGCGCTGTTTACACGGGTACGGTTACGGGTATCAAGGAGTTTGGTTGCTTCGTAGAGTACGCACCCGGCAAGGAGGGAATGGTTCACATTTCCAAGATCGCTCCCCGCCGCATCGAAAAGGTAGAGGACGTTCTCAAGCTCGGTGACGTTGTCAAGGTCAAGTATATGGGTCTCGATAAGAAGGGCCGTATGGACTTCTCGATCAAGGACGCTGAATAATTGAATTTATAAAAAAGCTCTTGGGGTCGGACGACCCCGAGAGCGGAACATAAAAAGGAGGATTGACCCAAATGAAATTTATCAAAGATTTTCTCAACAGCGGAACGGCAAAGCAGCAGAAACGCAAGAGACTCGGTGCGCTGTTGGTCAGCATTACGGCAGCCCTTCTGGTCGTTGCATTGCTCGTTTTGGCAGTGTTCGGCATCGTAGGAGCAATCAAGAATCGCGGAGAGGAAGAGGAGACCGAGGAGGAGGGCAACAAGATCCCGAAGGGATACGTGACGACCGAGTTTTCCAAGGATCAATCGGTGAACGGAACTCTGCTGAAGATCACGGCATCGAAGGCATTTGCTTATACCGGAAGTAAGCCCACCGTACAGCCGAAGCAGGAGGTTCGTGAAGCGGCAGGTGCGCTTGGTTTGTATCGTGCAGACTGGAGCGATATTAAGCTGCAACAGGAAACGATGGATGCCTTCCATGCAATGGTAAAGGCATTTGATGCGGCAAATAGCAGCGCATCGAATTATACGAAGAACAGACTCTATCTGGACAGTAATATTGCCCCGAAGAGTGCAACGCCCTCGGCGGATACCAAGGCGGTCATGAATTCGGGTACGATCCTGATCCTTGCGGAGCAGGCGACCGATTCTACCGAAAACGAGGTCTCGATCTACGACGCGGAGAACAAGACGGGTAAGGGCGTTTACAAGTGGATCTATGACAACGCGGCAAGATACGGCTTTATCGTTGTGGCAGATACCGCGGAGGAAGGCAACATCTTCCGTTACGTCGGTGCGGCACACGCAACCTATATGACGAAGAATAAGCTGACCTTTGACGCATACCTCGAAAAGCTCGATTCGACGCAGGCAGGTAAGACCCTGAGTATTTCTGTGACGGGAGAGGACGGCAAGGCTGTCAGATACGAGATGTATTACGTTGCTCCCACAACCGAGCACCTTGTTCCCGAAAAGTATGAGTACACCGTCAGCGGAGACAATGCCGGCGGATATATCGTTACGGTCAACAAGACGGTTCAGAAAGATACGTAATTGCAAAAAAAAGAACAGCGTTCACAAGAACGCTGTTCTTTTTTTGCTGTTATTTCTTTACTGTCAGGTCGACAAAGCAGGGACGGTGGTCCGAGGTCATATAAATCAGACCGTCTTCGATCATACGGTAAGTGTCAGCAGTTACGGCGTCGGTGTTGACCATAATATGGTCGATGATGCCATAATGCTCGGGATAGGTCGTGTCCTTTGCCACAAGGTATGCCGTATCGAGCGTCGTGTCCTTCTGGAGCTCGTGGAGCGAGGGCGTATCGTAGAGCTGATTGTAGTCACCCGTAATCGCAATCGGAGCGTTCGGATATTTTGCAAGCAATGCCTTGACCTGCTCGTTGACGCGTCCGAAGAAGACGGGCATAAAGTCACGGAATTCCTGATTTCCGCCGTGCGGGCCGTGCAGATTCATGTGAATAAAGAGCTGACCGTCTTCCTTGCGACGGTAAACGCCCCACTGCCAACGGTGCATGACGTTGAGAATTTCCTCATTGGTTGCGGCACGGTATTCGAGAAGATCCCATTTTGTGTGGCGGTATGCGATGGGGGTCCACTGATGCTTCTTCACGGGAACGAATTCGTCGAAATTGACCTCGGTATATTCGTTGCCGATGCGCGCCATCAGCTCGGTGTGCATATGTCCCTCGACCTTGTTGACCGTGCCTTCCTGAAGCTCCTGCAAGCCGATGAAGTCGGGCAGATAATCGAGAATCATCGACGCTTGAATATCAATGCGGTCGATGTAGGTGACGCTGTATTTTTCTCCCAGATATTTCAGAGCATCCAAGTCGCCAGCCGCAACGATGTTGGTCGTCATCACGCGAATCTGCGCGTCGTTTGCTTTCTGCATACAAAGTGCGGAGTGATCGGGTGTCTCGACAATATTGAGGGGAAGAGAAACGTCCTCGCGGAAAAGCTCGCCGACCTTTGCAATTGCCTCGGTTGCTACGAGGTAGTTATCATAAACAACGTAGATCGAATCGCCTTCGCTGACGATCGCATAGCTTCCGAGGGGGAGTGTGCGAGAAAGAGATTCACTCACGGCACGGTTGGTTTTTCCGAAAACGATTTCGGGACTGCAGACCGGTGCTTCATCGGAGATGATCGGCATAATAACACCCAAGGATTTGAGCATATCCTGCACGCTACGCTGTTCATTGTAAGAGCAACGGGCAGGAAGGACGATGCGATATTCGGTGATTTTCATAACAGAAGTTCCTTTCTTTTTGGGAATATTGAAGTTATATGAATTATAGCAAAGAATGCTTCGCTTGTCAATGCTTTTGAGGATTTTTTTGTATGATTTTTTTCGTTTTGTCGGACACTATATGCAAGGAGAGTGAACGAGATGGAACGAATCAGAAAAATTAAACAAATGAAAATTTTTGACGTTGTTTTGGTAGTGCTTTCGATGGGGGTGTTATTCTTTTTTTGCGTGGGGCTTTTTCTTTTTCCGCAAAAAAAGATTTCCGAACAGGAAAATCGGATGCTTCGGACGTGGGAAGCCCCGTCGTGGCAAACACTGTTTGGCGGAGCGTTTTCCGATACGGTGGGAACGGTGACTCGCGATCAGTTTCCGATGCGAGAGCATTGGATCTCTGTGAAAGCACGGTGTGAGCAGATCTTGGGTAAGCGTGAAAACAATCGGATCTTTTTTGGAGAAAACGGATATTTGATGGCGAGAAACGAATATGTAGACCTATCGACAGCACGAGAAAATCTCGAAGCGGTGGAACGATTTTCGAAATCTTCGGAGATCCCCGTGACGAGGACTTGGATCCCTCGCGCTGCCGATGTGATGTCGCGGTGGTTGCCCCCGCCGTATCCGTCCGACGCCGCGAGACGGCTGTATCAATTGCTTGACGGGACACCGCTGAATTTATTGTACACCGCGGCAGAGGATGGCAGACAGATCTATTATCGCACCGATCATCACCTGACGACCGAGGGAGCATATCTTTTGTATTGTCATTTGGGGAAGACGCTTGGATATGAACCGAAAGAACGAGTGTTTTTTTCTCCACAGACTGTTTCGGAAGATTTCTTGGGAAGTGCCGATTCGAGGGTAGGGGGCATTGCGCCGCGAGCCGATCGTATCGAACTGTACCGTTATGATGGAGACGAACGGTTTCTTATGACCGATCGGGAAACGGGAGAGGTGCGAGAGGGATTTTACGACGCATCGGCGCTTGAGCAAAAGGATCAATATGCCGTCTTTCTTGGTGGGAATTTCGCACATTTGTCGGTGGAGGATCCAACGGAGAACGACAAGCCGCGTCTTCTTCTCGTCAAGGATAGCTTTGCCAATGCCCTCGTTCCGTTTCTTGCCATTCATTTTGATCTCGAAATCGTCGATCTTCGCTATGTTTCGGGGGAAGTCTTTGTGGAAAAATGTGCGCGCGTTCTGATCCTTGAGGGCGTCGATACCCTTGCCACCGATCCCTCACTCGGAAAGCTTGGATTTATAAAATACAAAGAAAAAGGCTGAACGGTGAGCGTTCAGCCTTTTGTGATTTTTAACGAGCCAGATCGTTGACAAGAGTGTAAAGCTCTGCGATCTCAGCGCGGCGCTTTTCACAGATTTCTTCCATCAGCTTGATCTCTTCTGCGCTGAACTGGTCGAGGTCGCCGTCCTGGAGCTTTCCTTTATACATACGGTCGGTCATTTGCGAGAAGACGATCTCCATGCTCGTGATCTTGCTGTCTTCTTCAATGACGACGAGATTGGACTTGCCCTCGAGAATGAGGTCAAGCGCCTTGACACCCATCTGCGATGCCGTCAGACGGTCACGAAGCGAGGGAGTGCCGCCACGGACGATGTGAGCAAGTCTTGCAAACTTGGTCTCAATGCCGGTTTCTGACTCGATCTTCTTCTGAAGAACCTCGCCGTAGGGAACCTTTTTGCCGTTTTCGTCGGTGACGAATACACCTTCGCTGACGACAACGAGCATACCTCTCTTTGCTTTCTTCTTTGCCGCACTGATGCGCTCGATCGTCTTTGCTTCGTCGAAAGGAAGCTCGGGAATGGCAACTGCCATAGCGCCTGCGGCAATACCTGCGCGCAGCGCGATCTGTCCGCAGTCGCGTCCCATAACCTCAACGACGTTGCAGCGTGCGTGAGATTCGCAGGTGTCGCGAAGCTTGTCAAGAATTTCAACAACGGTGTTCATTGCCGTGTCGAAGCCTACCGTGTAGTCGGTAGCGGTGATATCGTTGTCAATGGTGCCCGTAACGCCGATGGTGGGAATGCCGTGGACGGCAAGGTCGGTCGCACCGCGGAAGGTTCCGTCGCCGCCGATGGCGATGATAGCGTCGATCTCGTTCTTGCGACAGGTCTCAATTGCCTTTGCCATACCTTCGGGGGTCTTAAATTCGAGACAACGGTCGGAGTAGAGCATCGTACCGCCGTTGGTGATGATATTGGAAACGGCACCGGGGGTCAGATCGATCAGCTTTTCGTTGATCAGTCCGTTGTATCCGCCGATAATACCGACGGTTTTGACACCCTGCTTATCTGCCTTTCTTGCAATCGCGCGAACGACTGCGTTCATTCCGGGCGCGTCGCCGCCCGAGGTGAGAACACCGATTTTTCTGAATTGTTGCATAGCTGGAAACCCTCTCTAATCTATATGAATATTTATTTTTGTAAAAATAATAACACACCAATTATTTTAATACATATTTCGAGAAAAATCAAGCGTTTTTCACTTTTTTTGAAAAATTCACAAAAAGTTAAATTTTATGCAAAACGCTTTTCACAAGCACTTGATTTTCCCGCAAAATTATGGTATACTATACGTAACAAGAATTAAAAAAAGGAAAAGTTACGATGGCAAATTACAGACGAGGAAGAATTAACGACGAAATGCAAAAGGAGCTGGCAATGGTGCTCCGTGAGGTCAAGGATCCTCGTATTTCGGACGCTTTTATCAGCATTACGGCAGTGGACGTTACCCCTGATTTAAAATATGCTAAGGTGTATTATTCGGCAATGCGCGGAGATAAAAAAGAAGTCGCAAAGGGACTGAGATCCTCGGCAGGCTATCTTCGCCGTCAGCTCGCGCAGAGAATGAATTTGAGAATGACCCCCGAGCTTTCGTTTTACGAGGATCATTCGATCGAGCACGGAGCGCATATCTCAAAGCTTCTGAACAGCATTGAGTTTGCTCCCGAAGAAGAAACCGAGGGAGAGGAAGAATGACGACGTATTTTCGTACACTGACGCTCCGCGAGCTTTGTGAGAAGCTCTGTGAGAGAAAGGCGACATTGATCGTGTATCACGTGCGTCCCGATGCCGATGCCATTGGCTCGGCGTTTGCGCTGAGGGAGCTTCTTTCGGCGATGGATATTCCGTCGATCTGCGCGTGCGTCGATGAGATTCCCGATCGCTTGCAGTTTTTGTGTGACGGTGTTCAGGGCAGCGTGCTTGCCGACGAGGAGATGGATTTCGGACACGAGCGTGTCATCAGCGTTGATTCGGCATCTCCCGCACAGCTCGGTAGCTTGTTTGATCGCCTGCATAAAAAGATCGACCTGATGATCGATCATCACGGAATGGGAACGGTCTATGCTGACCATTACATTGACGCAGGGGCATCTGCCACGGGAGAGATCCTTTTTGAGATCGCAAAAGAGCTTGTGACAATGGGAAAGCTTGGCGAGATCCCGCACCGCTTTTACCGTTTTGTCGATGCGGCGATCACCTCGGACACGGGGGGATTCCGCTTTGCCAATGCAACGCCCAAAACGCTTCGGATCGCAGCAGAGCTTCTTGAGGCGGGGGTGGACCACACCGATCTTTGCCGAAGACTCTTTGAATCTAAAAGCCTCAAGCAGATCAAGGCGGAGGGCGAAGCGGCAAGCCGTATGAGACTGTACGAAAAGGGAAGAATCGCGGCAGTGACCTTTCCATACATTTCAAAGTTTAATTTAGGACTTTCCGACGAGCACTTGGAGACCGTGATCGATATTCCTCGTTCGGTCTCGGGGGTAGAAATTGCCTTTGTAGTTCGTCAACCCGAGGACAAGGGCGTTTTCCGCGTTTCGATGCGCTCGGCGAGCGACTTTGATGTTTCTGCGGTTTGCGCAAAATTCGGCGGCGGCGGACATCGCCGTGCGGCAGGCTGTACCGTTGAGGCGGCAAGCGTTTATGAGGCGGAAGAAAAAATTCTTGCCGCCATCCGCGAAGTAACTCAATAAAAAAGAAAACCCCATATGGGTCGTCCCCTAAAGGACAGTTTTACCTACCGACAAAAAAGCAAAAACCGCAGATTGATTTTCTGCGGTTTTTATGCTATAATAGAGCGTGTGATTAACAGTCTGCATAAAGAAAGTTTGCTACGATGAATACGAACGGTAAATAAGAATTTGTCGAAAGGCGGTATATGTAATGAAAAAATATACATCTCGTGCAGCAAAATGGTTAGCAATCCTTACTAGTATTAGTGTTGCAGTTTTGATTGCGGGAATTATTTGCATTCTTTCACATTCATCAAATGTTGGATTACAAATTGGACTAACAATGCTTGGTGGTTTTATGAGCATTCTTTTTCTCTCCTGCTTTCTTGCGGACAAAAGTCGGTATTTAACGATAGATGGCGAAAAAATTGTATTGCCA
>JAFQPC010000113.1 GCA_017411935.1 Clostridia bacterium
AACGCACAGCGCGCACAGGTGCTCGTTGAAGCGTTGCCCTATATCAAAAAATATTACAATAAGATCATCGTTGTGAAGTACGGCGGAAACGCAATGATCAACGACGACCTCAAGGAAGCCGTGATGGGAGACATCGTTCTTCTGTCGCTCATCGGTATCAAGGTCGTGCTTGTGCACGGTGGCGGACCCGAGATCACCGAAATGCTCGGTAAGATCGGCAAGAAGTCGGAATTTGTGAACGGTCTGCGTGTGACCGATCAGGAATCGGTCGATATCGTCCAGATGGTGCTTGCGGGCAAGATCAACAAGAATCTTGTCAACCTGCTCGAAAACAAGGGTGGCAAGGCGATCGGTCTTTGCGGCATCGACGGTCATATGATCAAGGCAAAGCAGATGGACAAAAAGCTCGGCTTTGTCGGTGAGATCACCGATGTCAACGTCGAGCCGATCCTCGACGTGCTTGAAAAGGGATATATTCCCGTCGTTTCGACCGTCGGCTACGACGAAGAAGGACACACCTACAACATCAACGCCGATACCGCGGCGGCAAGAATTGCGGGTCAGCTCAAGTGCGAGAGCCTCATTTCTATGACCGATATCGACGGAATCCTGCGCGATAAGGACGATCCCTCGACGCTGATCTCCAAGATCAACGTCAGCGACGCGTCTCAGCTCATTCGCGAGGGTGTCATCAGCGGCGGTATGATCCCTAAGGTCAACTGCTGTATCGAGGCGATCCGTCAGGGCGTGGGTAAGGTGTTTATCATTGACGGACGTATTCCGCACTCGATTCTCGTCGAAACGCTGACCGACGAGGGTATCGGAACGATGTTCGTATCGGAGAATGGCTATGCATATTAAAGAACTCGATCAAAAGTACGTCGCGCCGACCTATGCGCGCTTTGACCTTTGCCTTGTCAAGGGAGAGGGCTCGCACGTCTGGGACGACGAAGGACACGAATATATTGACCTCGGCACGGGTATTGCCGTCAACGGCTTTGGTGTTGCCGATGCCGAGTGGATTGCGGCGGTCACCGAGCAGCTCGGAAAGATCCAACACACCTCGAATCTCTATTATAGCGAGCCCTGCGCTCGCTTGGCTGAACAGCTTTGTCTGCGTACGGGAATGAAGCAGGTCTTCTTCTCGAACTCGGGTGCGGAAGCCAACGAGTGCGCGATCAAGGCGGCAAGAAAGTACGGTGAGACCAAGCTCGGCGGAAAAACGACGATCATCACGCTCAAGGATAGCTTCCACGGACGTACGATCACCACGCTTGCGGCAACGGGACAGGACGTCTTCCACAAGGACTTTTTGCCGCTGACCGAGGGCTTTGTGCACGCCGAGGCAAATAATCTTGACGACGTCAAACGCCTTGCCGACGAGAATCCTTGCTGTGCCGTGATGTTTGAAGTCGTGCAGGGAGAGGGCGGCGTTCGTCCGCTGACCAAGGAATTTTTGCAGGGACTCGAAGCATTCGCTCGCGAGCGCGATCTTTTGCTCATTGCCGATGAGGTGCAGACGGGCAACGGTCGTACGGGTGAGCTTTACGGCTATATGAATTTCGGAATTACCCCCGATATTGTCAGCACCGCCAAGGGACTTGGCGGCGGTCTGCCGATCGGTGCGACGATGCTTGGCGAGCGGGTCGAGAATATTCTCACCGCGGGCATGCACGGCTCGACCTTCGGCGGAAACCCGATCGCCGCGGCAGGCGCGCTGAATATCCTCTCGCGCATCGACGATGCGCTCCTTGCGGGCGTTCGTGAGAGAAGCGACTATATTTGGAACGAGCTGACGGGAACGGAAGGCGTCGTCAGTGTGACGGGACTTGGACTGATGATCGGTATTGAGACCGAAAAGGACGCAGGTGAGGTCATTGCCGCCTGCCGTGAGCATGGAGTGCTCGTCATCAAGGCAAAGCATAAGGTTCGTCTGCTTCCTGCCTTGAATATCCCGATGGACGACCTGAAAAAGGCAGTAGCCGTCATCAAGGAGGTTTGTAAGAAATGAAGCATTTACTCAAGCTGATGGATTGGTCGGAGCAGGAGATCACTGAAACGCTCAACCTTGCCGACCAGCTCAAATATGAAAAGAAAAACGGAATCGAGCATCATATTCTCAAGGGAAAGACGCTCGGTATGATCTTCCAGAAATCCTCGACGAGAACGCGTGTTTCGTTTGAGGTCGGTATGTACGACCTTGGCGGTTCGGCGCTCTTTCTCAGCTCGCGCGATCTACAGATCGGACGCGGTGAGCCCGTAGAGGATACCGCACGAGTGCTGTCGCGTTACCTTGACGGTATTATGATCCGTACCTATGCGCAGGACGAGGTCGAGAAGCTTGCCGAGTACGGCTCGATCCCGATCATCAACGGTCTGACCGATTACTGCCACCCCTGTCAGGTGCTTGCCGACCTTATGACGATCCGTGAGCATAAGGGTGTCATCAAGGGCAATAAGATGTGCTATATCGGTGACGGAAACAATATGACAAACTCGCTCATCGTCGGCGCGATCAAGATGGGAATGTCGATGGCAGTCGCTTGTCCTAAGGGATATGAGCCCGATGCCGAGATCATGAAGTGGGCTTCGGAGAACGGAGAGTTCCTCTGTACCGATAACATTCTCGAGGCGGCAAAGGACGCTGACGTGCTTTGCACCGACGTTTGGGCTTCGATGGGACAGGAAGGCGAAGCAGAGGAGAGAAAGAAGGTCTTTGCGGGATATCAGATCAACGCAGAGGTGATGAGCGTTGCCAAGAGCGACGCAATGGTGCTCCACTGCCTGCCCGCGCACCGCGGCGAGGAGATCACCGCCGAGGTCCTCGAGGCACACGCGAGCGAGATCTTCGACGAGGCAGAGAACCGTCTGCACGCACAAAAGGCAGTGCTTGTCAAGTGCCTGGGTTAATTGAATTGATTGAAAAAACGGCAGAGGGATTGTCCTTCTGCCGTTTTTGTGATATAATGGATTGGGGTGATGAAAATGGATAAAGAAAAAGAACTTCCCAAAAGAAAGCAGACCAGGGCACAAAATTTTGATTACAATTCGCCGGGAGCTTATTTTATAACGATTTGCACCGAGAATCGGCAGAAAGTTCTATCTTGGATTGTAGGGGGC
>JAFQPC010000114.1 GCA_017411935.1 Clostridia bacterium
CATCGGGTCTTGCTTGACCTCGGTCAGAACATCCTTCTCCACCATATACGCCATCGAATCTACGAGGGTCGTAGCATCGTCATTGACCGTCTCTTTCGTAGAATTTCCAAGCACGTTCAGAATCGGGTGAACGAGTCCGTCGAGTTTACCGAACGACGGTTTCTTGACACCGCAATATTCCTCTCCCGTATCCCAGCTCGTTTTCGCGGCGTTCAAGAATTCGGGAAGCACCGACGGGATCAACGTTGTCTCCTTGAATGCGTCGTCGATCTTTTTCACCGAGTCTGCGGCATCCTTACGCGAAATATCCTTGTTGGTCATATCGGAAAGCGCGTGTCCGATCGTACCGAGGAGATTGGTTTCCTTGGCAAGCGTTGCCTTTTCTCCACCCACCTCGTAAGTCGTCATGACCGAATACAGGGCATCTCCGCCCACAGCACGAACTGCCTTCGCTCCAACGTTATTGGCGCCCGCGTCCACAAATTCCACAATGTTCTGAAGAATGGGATGCGTAGAGCCTGCCAATCCCCACGCGGTCATATCATTGAGAATGCCGAGCATTCCTACCGCAGGGATCATCGTAAACAAGAAGACCACAAGACCGCACAGCGCGCCACAAAGCTTGCCCAAAGGATTCTTCTTGCCGCGAATGCGGAAATATCCATCGTCCTTGTGCTTTTTCTTCTTTTTGTTCTTTTTTGCTTTTTTCCCCGAAACCACAGAATCTTCTTCTGCCGTCTCGGCAACCGTTTCTTCTACGTCAAGAGTTCCCTTTTTCTTCGCTCTCGATTTTGCAATCGAGCGAAGAATGATCTTTGCCACAAGATCCAATACGTGGCGAAGAAGCCAGAAAACAACGTAAAACAAAATCGGAGCAACGAACATAGAAGCCAAGGCACTAAAAGCCTCAGACATCAAGGGAACCGATGTCAACAGCTGAGCAAAATTGCCAGATCCGCCTTCGGCAATCTTAAACAATGCTCGAAATGCGGCAAACGAAATTTTCGCTGACAAGAATGCCGATGCTACGGCGGAAACAACAGCAACGATCAAGCGTGCCACCGAATACGACCAGATGTACTTTTTTCCTTTTCGCATTCCATTCAACACGGCAAGTACCGCCATCACGGCAAAAAGTACGGAAAATAAAATGTAAAACATAAGATGTTCCTCCAAAAATTCCGTCAAATTTTTACACCTTTATTATATACCTCTTTAGAAGATCTGTCAAGAGGTCTTTCGTTTTCTTGCAAAAAACTCTTCCGAAAGGATCGCGCTCGTACCGATCGTACGATATCTTCCTTTTACCAGCATTCCGTCACGACGGTATCCTTCGAACGTCATTCCAAGCTTCTCGGCAACGTGAAAAGAGGCGGCATTCCCTTCCATAAATTTCACTTCGATCCGATGCAGTCCCAACGCCTCAAAGCCAAAGGCAAGCACGCGCGATGCCGCCTCGGTCCCAAAGCCTTTTCCGTGAAACTCAGGTGAGAGCACATAACCGATCTCTCCGATATTATGAGGGCAATCAAACCGTGTAAAGCCACACGTTCCTATCATATGCCCGCTCTCCTTGTCTACGACCGCCCAATCATAAAAATCTCCCAATCGGTATCGCTGTTCAATATACCGCAAATATTTTTCGGTATAGCTCTGCGAAGGATGCGGGCACCACAAAAGATATTCGGTCACGTCAAGTCGCTTTGCATAACGGTACATATCTTCTGCGTCTGACACCTTCATCGGACGGAGCGTCAAGCGCTCGGTCTCAAGTGTCGGCATCTCTGAAAACATCCGAACGATCTCCTCACGGTTCATTGCAATTCTCCTTTTTATGAATTCAAAGAACGGCACAACCCATCGGGTGGCGCCGTTCTTTCGGTTTTGTCTTATTCGCGTTCCGACAAGGGCAGATACTCCTGCTTCTTTGCAATACACTTGTAGCCGGGACGAATGATCTTCTTTGCCGTTTCGAGCTCCTCGATACGGTGTGCACACCAACCCGTTACACGCGAAATAGCAAACAAGGGGGTATACATTTCTACGGGAATATCTAACATACGGTAAACAAGACCCGAATAAAGGTCTACGTTTGCACACATCGGCTTGTTAAGTCCCTTGTGAGCATTAAAGAGCTCGGGCGTTACGCGCTCGATCGTCTCAAGCAGCTTGAAATCGTCGCCATATCCCTTGCGAATCGCAAGATCCTCGGCATATTTCTTGAGAATGACCGCACGGGGATCCGACTTCGTATAGATCGCGTGACCCATACCGTAAACGATTCCCTTTCCGTTCCATGCCTCTCCGCGAAGAATCTTGTTGATGTAATGAACTACTTCTTCCTCGTCGCGAATATCGTGGAGATGCTCCTTCATATCGTCAAACATTTCCTGCACCTTAATATTCGCTCCGCCGTGCAAAGGACCCTTGAGCGATCCGATGCCTGCCGAAATTGCCGAATAGGTGTCGGTACCCGACGAAGAAAGAACGCGACAAGCGAAAGTCGAGTTGTTACCGCCGCCGTGCTCTGCCTGAATGATCATACAAAGATCCAGCAGCTTTGCTTCTTCCTCGGTGTATTTTTTGTCCGAACGAAGCACGCGCAAAAAGTTCTGTGCCGTACTCAGATCATCCTTCGGAACGTGAAGCGTCAAGCTCTTGTTATGGAAATTCGAGCGGTAGACCGAATAGGAGTGCGCCGCAATGACAGGGAGACGGGCAATAATATCAATGCTCTGACGAACGACGTTGTCTATCCGCGTGTCATCGGGATTTTCATCGTACGAATACATCGCAAGCACGCCCATCGACATCATATTCATAATCGAAGGCGAAGGGACCTTCATCAAAACATCCTCGGTAAATCTCGGGGGAAGGTGACGCTTGCTGGCAATCAGCTCGTTAAAGCCGTCGAGCTCTTGCTTTGTGGGAAGCTTGCCAAACAGAAGCAAATATGCACATTCCTCAAAACCATAGCGATCCTCGGCACGGACACCGTCGACGATCTTCGTCATATCCATTCCGCGGTATTCGAGCTTGCCTTCATCGGCAATGCGCTCCCCCTCGTAAACCATATATCCGTGTGCGTTACCAATGTTGGTAACACCCGCCATGACACCCGTTCCGTCCTTCTCACGCAAGCCGCGCTTGACGCGGAAGTTCGAAAACGCTTCGGGCGGGATCTTATTTGCGTCCTTTGCCGCATTCAGACAGCTCTCATATGCCGCCTTCGTCGACTCGGTATCTATATTTCGATTCAGATCAAAACGATCCATTGATTGTACCTCCAAAAAAATTAAACTTCTTGTATTATATCACCATTTTCTCGGTTTTGCAAGAGGTATATTAAAAATTTTCATCAAAGTTATAGTTTTTTTCTATTTGTTTTTAAAAAATTATTGCTCAGATTTTATACTCTTTGAATATCTGCCCCAAGAGAGCGGAGCTTTGCCACAAGATCCTCATATCCTCGGTCGATAAATTCAAGACCCGAAATCGTGCTGACACCCTCCGCGCCAAGCGCCGCGATCACAAGTGCCGCACCTGCGCGAAGATCGCTTCCCTTCACCACAGCGCCCTGCAAACAAGGAACGCCCGTAATATGCGCCGTATTATCCACGACCACGATATCCGCGCCCATTTTATTGAGCTCATCGACGTATTTAAAGCGATTTCCCCAAATTCCCTCGCTCACCGAGCTGATACCGCGAGAGGTACAAAGCATCGCACTGAACTGAGGATGCATATCGGTGGGAAATCCCGGATAGGGGTTCGTCTTGATTGCCGTCGAACGGTACGAACGATCGGAAAATACCGTGATCGCATCGTCGGTACAGCTCACCTTGACACCGATCTCGCGAAGCTTGAGCGTAATCACTTCCATATGCTTCGGAATGACACGGCGAACCGTCACCTGACCGCCTGCCGTCGCCGCCGCGACCATATAAGTACCTGCCTCGATCATATCGGGAGCGAGCTCATACTGACAGCCGTGCAGCTTCTTGACTCCGCAAACACGGATCTTTCCCGTTCCCGCACCGCTGATGTCGGCGCCGCATGCATTCAAAAAACTTGCCATATCGACGATATGCGGCTCTCTCGCGGCATTCTCCAATACCGTAACTCCCTTGGCAAAGATCGCCGCGAGCATCACGTTGATCGTCGAACCGACCGATGCCACGTCAAAATAGATCGTTGTCCCTCGCAACCCGTTCTCCGCGATAGCATGCAAATTCGCGTTATCGTCAAATTCCACCTTGGCTCCCAGCTGTTCAAATCCCTTAATATGCTGATCGATGGGACGAACACCAAAATCGCAGCCACCGGGATAACCGACCACGGCTTCTCCGAAGCGTCCGAGCATTGCACCGATCAGATACGTCGAGCCACGCATCTTGCCGACATATTCGAGCGGTGGGCTTTTCATCATCACGCCTCTCGTATCCACAAGCACCGTATCGGCGTTCACAAAGCGGACTTTTGCTCCGATCGTACGCAAGGTTTCCAGCGCCAGAGCAATGTCGCTGACATCGGGTACGTTGGAGATCGTACAAATATCGTTTGCGGCAATGGTTCCGAAAATGACGGGAAGCGCGGAATTTTTCATTCCGCTGATATTCACTTCTCCGTAGAGCGGCTTTCCGCCACGGATCATAAGCTTTTCCATAGTCGCCTCCGTGAAATTTCTTCGCAGAGCTACACTCTGCACGGTCTTAGTTTATGCGATCCCGCCGAGCTCCGTCACCGATCGCGGTAATATGCCACCGCCAGATCGACGACCATTCCGTAGCTCTTCGTTCCCTCGGTTCCGTGAAGCGTCAGAAACGTATCGTTCACTGCCTCCGAAACGTCGCTCGCTACCGAATCGCGATATTGCTCGAAAAAGGTAGAATACGCCGCCATTTCCGCGCGGATGCGGTTGGGGAGCGTCGCATACGCCTGCCAATACAGCTCGGGCGATGCCTCATAGAGTGCCGCCGCTACGTATTCGTAAAGATTGAGATAGCCCGAATACCGAAGATACACATCATCAGATCCCAAGCATACCAAAAACGCCATAAAGTTTGCTTCATCCTCGCGCGCTATGCCGCGCTGATGCGACAGCTCGTGTGCCGCAGTAAAGGGGAGCGTGTAATCGGGAAACGCCACGTTGATATTCGCCTCTCCCGTAAAGAAAGTATAGACCCCTGTAATATGCGTATAAGACATCGCTTTGCTGAGCATCACGGGCTTGATGCGGCTGCGAAGTCGCGGCAAAAACGCATAATCGTCACAGGCAAGCGCGTACGCCTCATTCAGACGGTCGCTCATTTCCACCGTTCCGTACGGCATCACCGAAAAATGCGTTTCGGAAGAATATCCGATCCGTGGGCTGAGGACACTCAGCTCCTCCGATAAGATCAGTGCCGTCGCATACAATTCCTCGGCACTGACATCGCATCGTTCAATGCCAAGCTTTTCATCCAGCGTTGTTCCGCGATAACCGGGAGCAAATCCGACGGTAAAGATCGAAAAGATCAGCGCCATCACCGACAAGAGCGAAGCGCAGTAAATGCCGACCCCTCGCCAAGTATCGGCATACTTCCGAATCCCAAGCATCGCAAGAAGCACGATGGCGGGGATCAGAAGAAGTAAGAAAAATTCCGCAAGTGAAAACGGAATCCAGCTCGTCAGATGTGCCAAAATACCGCGCACCACCGAGCTGATATAGCGATTAAAGAAATCCGCAAACCGCTCGCTACACAAAAAAATAATAAATAAAATAGCAGAAGCGGCAGCGATCGCATAAAATATCAAAGCAAATCGAGGGAGCCGAAGCTTGCGTGCTTCTTCCTCGGGAGTTTTTCGTTTCATCAAAACCGAATCCGTCCTTCGTTTTATCGTTCTTGATTCATTTCTTTCATTGCCAAAAGAAGCTCTTCCTCGGTCAAACACGCATTCACCTCTGGGGCAAACAGACCGTCGAGTATGCGACGCATATCCGCAGGAAGCGGAGAAACCGCGCAAATGTGCTCCCCCGTCGTCGGCTGTCGAAACGAAAGCGCACAAGAGTGTAGCGCGTGTCGCGAGATCAGCTCCGACGGTGTTCCGTACAAATCGTCGCCAAGCAACGGAGCGCCGAGTCCCGCAAAATGTACCCGAAGCTGATGCGTTCGCCCCGTTAAGGGTACGGCGCATACCAAGGTCACGCCATCACCACGCGAAAGAACGCGATACCGTGTCCGTGCCAAAACGCCCCCCTCGTCAGGTCCGCAGTTTTCGCGCACAATGACGCTCTCTGCCGTCCGTCGCATATAGGTCTCGATCAAGCCTTCGTCCTCGGGAAGCTCTCCGTCAAGCAGTGCAAGATACAGTTTTCGGATCTCTCCGCGACGCATCGAGGAAAAGAGCGTACCTGCCGCGCGACGGTTGCGCGCGATCAGCAAAAGTCCGCTCGTGTTCCGATCCAATCGGTTCACGGGGCGAAACACAAAAGGGATCCCTTCCTCCGCATAACGGTAAGCAAGCGCATTCGCCACCGTATCCTCATAATGTCCAAAGGATGGATGCGTCGGCATTTCGGCAGACTTTGAGGGAACGACTACATCGTCGTCCTCATAGGCAATCGAAAGCGGAAGATTTACGGGAAGAAGCTTTTCGCCCGATGTCTCGTCTTCTATGGCAAGCGACAACACCTCGCCGCAAGACAGCACGTAACGAACCGTCACCCGCACACCGTTGACGAGAATTCCGTCCTCTCGAAACTTGAGATGCTTTAAGAGCTTCGTGGAAATTCCAAGCTCTCGTCGGACCACTTCAAG
>JAFQPC010000115.1 GCA_017411935.1 Clostridia bacterium
TGACTGCTGGAAGACCTTCTCGGTCAACAGCCTGCGAAAGGTCAAGACCCGCGTGGTTTATCTCGATCCGATCCCTTACGAGGAATATAAGGATCTGAAGGCGAAGGAGATCTGCGCCGTCGTCAAGGAGAGAATTGCCAAGGCGATCGAAGAAAACGAATTTTAAGAATTGAAAATGAAAAAAGGCTCTCTGGGAGAGCCTTTTTATTTATGCTAAAATTTCCATCAATTCTTCCCACGAACCGCGGGGGCAGTCGGGAAGCGTTTCGGATTTCGACATCAGGCAATCGGTGAGCAAAAAGGTCGACATTCCCGCTGCCTGTGCGGGGAGAATATCCTCGTCGGCATTGTTGCCGACCATCAGACAACGAGAGGGCTCGACCCCAATCTTCTCGGCAATGTCGGTGAAATATTTCGGATTTGGCTTCGACGAGGTGCAGTTCTCATAATGCGTCACAAAGTCAAAATCGTTCTCCGAGAGACTCGCCCACGAAAGACGAGAGCGCACGGCAACGGCGGGGAAGACGGGATTGGTCGCAAGCACGACGTGCTCGGCGCACGCCCGTGCCGCCGCGACGGCTTCGCGTGCTCTGTCGGTGGGTTGCGTCAGCGCCTTTGCCGCGTGAAATTCATTGTCGTAAAATTTGTCAAAGAGGGGAATGTGGTCGTAGGCTTGCTTGCCCTCAAGCGAGGCGAAGACTTCCCAAAAGACGTCGAAATTGGAGCGAGGTCCTTGGTTCTTCGTCATCGCGGCAACTCCTTGCCACATTGACCCGATCATCTGCTTTTTTTCATAACCGAGCGGCGCGATAGTGTTTGCCAGAAGCGAGAAATATCCGTGCGTAAATTCGTCAAAATCCATTGGCAACAGCGTGCCGTCAAGATCAAATAAAATGGCTTTGTACTTCATTGGATAAGTTCCTTAGGGGAGGATTTGAATATTTTCCACGCCGTAATTCTTGACCGCGGCGATCTGCGCCGCGTTGTCCTCGCGCGAGGGCAGAAGCACACGCATCGAGTAGCGAAGCAGGGCGTAGAGATCGGCTTCGAGCGCGGTATCAAGGTCGTCTGCCTCGGAAAGATCGGTCGCGAGCAGGGAGAAGCTCTTGGAGAGCGTGTCGACCGTCTCAGCGTTGGCATCGGTCAGAAAACCGTGGGGAAGTGAGAGTCCGATCACGGCATTCGGCACGAGCGTTCGGAGATCGTCCACGAAACGGACGAGCTCTTGGGTGTGCGTTCCCGAAATCGTATCGGGCGCGACGAGCATCACCTCGGAAAGCCCCGAACGAAGCGCCTTCGCAACGACAGAGCAGTGGTCGTTCAGCGCGTCGAAGCGAGCGAGCTCGTCATTCTCCTTCAGCGCGGTCAGATAAAAGACGCCCGAAAGAGCGATGCCCTTTCCCTTGGCGCTTGCCGAGAGGGCAGAGAGGGAGTCTGCGTCGCAGAGCGCCTCTCCGTTTTTGGTATTCAGTGCCACCGAAGCCGCGCTTGCCCCGTTCTGCTTCAGCGCGTCGAGCGCTTCGTCCGTCAAGGACGGAAGCGGATAGGCAAGAAGCGACGGTGTTTCGGGGGTGGTCGGCGTTTCAAGCTCGGTCTGTTCCTCGGGAAGCGTTTCGCGGAAGGCTTGGCTTTTTTTGTACATTCGCCCACCGATGATGAGCAACACCGTCAAGAGCACGAGAAGCACTCCGCCCACGATCGCAAGGATGATGGGGAAGCGCGTTCGTCTTCGCCGCAGGGGGCGGCGATATTGCATCGGTCGACGGTTGCGGTTCATAACTACCTCCGAAAAAATAGATAGATAATAGATGGGTTTTTAGTGTTTCTTTTTCTTAACGATCACGAATGCTGTGACAGCGCCGCCGACAAGGACAACACCGCCGACGATACAGAGAACGACGACGAGCGTGTTTGCGCCCTCTCTCGGGGGCAGAAGATCGGTAAGATCAAGCGATTCGTAAAAATCGTTGGGGGTAAAGCTCAGATCCTCGCGTGTTTCGAGCAGATCGGTGTAGATCACGCTTGCGTAATATTCTTCCTGAAGCTCGGAAAGATGTTCGTCGACGTAATCTTCGTCCATCGGGACGCGCTGAATGACGTAGTATCCGGGCACCGAACGGCTGGTCTTTTCGACCTTGATGACTTCACTGAAGTCACCGATCTTGAGGTCAAATGCCGCATCCTCGTAGGACTTTTCCCACGTGCCGCGCGTCAGATAATGACCGTTGTTCGAAAGATCCGACGTGTCCTCGTTGTAGCCCTTGAGCAGGATCTTGTCCACGCCGCTTCCTTTGCTGCCGTGGATCAGGTCGTACATCGTGACCGAACCCGAAAGCAGCTTGCGTCTCGCCTCGGTCATCTTTTGGAGATTTTCGGCATCTTCTTCCTCGGTATCGTTAAAGAGCGCGATATGGTAGACGTGAATGAAGTTTTCCATCATGTAAGTCTTGAGCTCTTTTTCGCTCGAGACCACAAGACCATCTTCGGGATAGACGGTCATCAGACGGTCGTAGAGAATATCGACCCCTAACGTGTAGCGCAGATAGCGCTCGGTCAGCCCGACCTCTTTCATCGAAGCGCGGAAGGCTTCCTCGTCTCCGTCAAAGTCGGAGAGCAACATCGTTTCGAGCTCCTTATCGACTGCTTCCTCAAGGTCGCTCTCCTTGTATTCGAGCCCGTGCGCTTCACACAGACGGAGCATCGCCACGTTGGAGATCAATTCCTCGGTTGCCAGATCGTCGAGCGCCTTTGCCAGTCCCTCGGCATCGCCCTCATACTTTTCGGCAAGCGCGGATTCGTAGGTCTTGATGAGAAAGTAGAGCTCGTCGTAACGGATCTTGACCCCGTCGACCTCGCCTACGACCTTTTTTGCACTCACCGTCTCCGCCGCGCAGGAAAAGAGCGCGAGCGGGAGCAGAGCGATCAGAAGAATGACCGCAAGAATACGGATCATCAAAGAAGCTTTTTTCATAGAAAACACCTCGGTTTAACCATAAATATTCAAATTACATTATACAATAATTTTGTGTCTATACTGTGAATAATTTCGATTTTGAAAAAAATTTTGAAAAATCAAAAAAGTTCTTCCATTTCGTCATTTAATATGTTATAATAAATATAAGAAGTTTTGCTTTTGTATCAAAGGCTCTCCCAACGTGGGAGGCTTTGATGCACTCCCATTTCTAATCAAAGGAGTAAAGCCTATGCAATCGAATTATAGCATTCCGCTTTCCAAGCTGATGGAAGAATTTTCGCTCGAGAGCATCGTGATGCCGCGCCCTGCCGAGGAGATCATGATCGCAAGCCCCGAGGTCTCGCGTCCGGGTCTTGCTCTTACGGGCTTTATGGAGGTCTTCGAGCCTTTCCGTATTCAGATCATCGGACGCGCCGAGTATCAGTATCTCTGCGAGCTTTCGCCCGAAAAGAGACACGTGCGTCTTGAAAAGTTTTTTGAAAAACAGCCGATCGCCGTCATTGTGACCTCGGCGATCGAGATCGACGACGATATGAAGCGCCTCGCAAAGCAGAACGAGATCCCTCTGCTTCGCACGATCGAGCGTACGAGTGCCTTTATGGCGGCGCTCATCGCCTCGCTCAATACGCAGCTCGCACCGAGAATTACGCGCCACGGCGTGCTCGTCGAGGTCTACGGCGAGGGTATGCTGATCCTTGGCGACAGCGGCATCGGAAAGAGTGAGACCGCCATTGAGCTGGTCAAGCGCGGACACCGTCTGGTTGCCGATGACGCAGTGGAGATCAAGCGAGTTTCGGCAAAAACGCTCGTTGGAACGGCGCCCGATCTCATTCGTTACTACATCGAGCTGCGCGGCATCGGAATCGTCGACGTTCGCCGACTGTTCGGTATGGGTTCGGTCAAAGCGACCGAGCGAATTGACCTCGTCATCAACCTCGAGCGTTGGGATCCCGAGAAGGTCTACGACCGTTTCGGACTGGACGAGGAGAAGATGAACATTCTCGGCATCGACGTTCCGTCGATCACCATTCCCGTTCACCCCGGACGAAATATGGCGATCATTCTGGAGGTCGCCGCGATGAATAACCGTCAGAAAAAGCTTGGCTATAACACCGCAGAGGAGTTCAATAAGCGTCTGATGGAACAGATGATGGAAGAATAATTTTTTTAGAATACATAAAGGAGAACGTTATGAAATTAAGCGTACTTGCAAACCTGTACGGAGCAAAGACTCTGGACGAAACCCTGAAGATCCTTTCGGGTCTTGGCGTTCACACCGTAGAGATTGGTGCGGGCGGATACCCCGGAAAGGCACA
>JAFQPC010000116.1 GCA_017411935.1 Clostridia bacterium
GCTCCGCGAAGCGGTGGAGGAGTTTCTTTGAGAGAAGAACTCCTTCCGTCTTTGCCTACGGCAAATCCACCTCCCTCAGGAGGGAGGCTTTGGTGCGGCTTTCCAGCCATCTCGGTAGGGGAGGATATTATCCCCCCGCAGGTGAGAAATTAGCACACGGTCAGGACGGGAGCACCAAGGCGCTCCCCTACCGCCGTAAAATAACACCTCTGAGCTGAGGGGACACGGGGGCGGAGTTTCCCCCCTACCATATATAATATAAAAAATTTTCTTTTTCGCTTGACTTATGAAAAAAAATGTGTTATAATAATTCGTAATGTAGCAAACGCTGGGAAAAGAAGTAGTATGCGAAGGCTTCGGGCAGAGAGAGCGGGCGGTTGGTGGAAGCTCGCGCCGAGGGTCGCAGAAGTCGTCTTGGAGCGGTGCAGGGGAGCTTTTTGGGTACTTTGCAACGGTTGCCGCCGTTATCGGTCTTTGAGATGCTTTTCGTCGCGCTTCGCTTGTTTGAAAGGCAAAGTCAGGTGGTACCGCGTGCTTCACGCCCTGATGGGTGTGGGGCTTTTTTCTTTTCGTTTTTAATTTTTGATTTTATATATTCGGAGGTTTTTATGAATTCCTACAATGAATTGCCGAAGGTCTATTCGCCCTCGGAATTTGAGGATCGCATCTATCAGAACTGGTGCGACAAGGGCTATTTTACGCCCGACGTCAATGATCCCGCACCCGCGTTTTCGGTCGTCATTCCGCCCCCCAACGTCACGGGTCAGCTCCATATGGGACATGCCCTTGACGAGACGCTTCAGGACGTTCTCGTCCGTTACAAGAGAATGCAGGGCTTCAACACCCTGTGGGTACCCGGTACCGACCACGCAGGAATCGCAACGCAGATCAAGGTCGAGGAGCAGCTCCGTGTCAACGAGAATCTGACCCGCTACGACCTCGGTCGTGACGCATTTCTGGAACGCGTCTGGGATTGGAAGCATCAGTACGGAAACCGCATCATCAGCCAGCTCAAGAAGCTCGGCGCATCCTGCGACTGGTCCCGTGAGCGCTTCACGATGGACGAGGGCTGCTCCCGCGCCGTACGCGAGGTCTTTGTCAACCTTTACGACAAGGGACTGATCTACCGCGGAAACCGCATCATCAACTGGTGTCCGCACTGCATCACCGCGCTGTCGGATGCCGAGGTCGAGTACGAGGAACAGGCAGGATTTTTCTGGCACATCAAGTACCCGATCAAGGGCGAGGACGGCTACGTTGAGATCGCGACCACGCGTCCCGAGACGATGTTCGGTGACACCGCCGTTGCCGTCAACCCCGAGGACGAGGCGACCAAGCACCTCATCGGAAAGACGCTGATCCTGCCGATCGTTGGCAGAGAGATCCCCGTCATTGCCGACGATTACGTTGAGATCGGCTTCGGTACGGGCTGTGTGAAGATCACCCCCGCGCACGACCCCAACGACTTCCTTGTGGGTCAGCGCCACGGTCTCGAGCAGATCAAGGTGATGAACGACGACGCGACGATGAATCACTTTGCGGGCAAGTACGAGGGAATGGACCGCTACGAGTGCCGTAAGGCGCTCATTGCCGACCTCGACGCGGCGGGACTGCTGATTAAGACCGTTCCGCACAGTCACAACGTCGGTTCGTGCTACCGTTGTAAGACGACGGTCGAGCCGATCACCTCGAACCAGTGGTTCGTCAAGATGGAGCCCTTGGCAGCGCCTGCACTGGAAGTCATTCGCGACGGTCGCGTGAAATTCGTGCCCGAGCGCTTCTCGAAGACCTACGTCAACTGGATGGAGAACGTCCACGACTGGTGCATTTCGCGTCAGCTCTGGTGGGGTCACCGCATTCCCGCGTTCTACTGTGACGCGTGCGGCGAGATGACGGTCTCGAAGACCGACATTACGACCTGCCCCAAGTGCGGCAGCAAGGTCCGTCAGGAAAACGACGTGCTCGATACCTGGTTCTCCTCGGCGCTCTGGCCCTTCTCGACGATGGGCTGGCCCGACAAGACCCCCGAGCTTGAAAAATATTACCCCACGAACACGCTCGTGACGGGCTACGACATTATCTTCTTCTGGGTCGCTCGTATGATCTTCTCGGGTCTCGAGCATATGGACAAAGAGCCCTTTTCGACCGTCTTTATTCACGGTCTGGTGCGTGACGCGCAGGGAAGAAAGATGTCGAAGTCGCTCGGCAACGGCATTGACCCGCTCGAAATTATCCGAAAGTACGGCGCGGACGCGCTCCGCTTCGCTCTCGCGACGGGTAACTCGCCCGGAAACGATATGCGTTTCTCGGATGAGAAGATCGAGGCGGCAAGAAACTTTGCCAACAAGCTGTGGAACGCATCGCGTTTCGTTCGTATGAATCTCACGATCGACAAGGTGAAGCTCCCCGCCGAAGATCAGCTTGCGGCAGAGGACAAGTGGATCCTTCACGAGTTCAATCAGCTCGTGGCAAGCGTCACCTCGGCGCTTGACAAGTACGAGCTCGGCGTGGCTCTTGCGTCGATCTACGACTTTACTTGGGATATTTTCTGCGACTGGTATATCGAGCTGAC
>JAFQPC010000117.1 GCA_017411935.1 Clostridia bacterium
CCCTTCTCCCGCAGGAGAAGGCTTTGCTGCGGTGCGATTATTTGTGCGCCGAGGGCAAATAACAACAAAGAAAGGCAGAAGACTATGAGCACCAAAAAAAGAATTGAAAAAGAAGAATCCTTGGAGCTTCTTCGCCGTGAGGTCGGCAGAGACAGCTTTCGTCCCGAGGTCTCGCCTGCGGTCATCAAGCGTCTGCCTCGGTATTTCCGCTATCTGCGCGAGCTCATTCGTATGGGCAAGACCCGCGTCAGCTCGGCGGAGCTCTCCAAAATGATGAACGTCACCGCTTCGCAGATCCGTCAGGACCTCAACTGCTTCGGCGGCTTCGGTCAGCAGGGATACGGCTATAACGTCAACTATCTTTACACCAAGATCTGCGAGATCCTCGGCGTGGGCTTCGGCTTCCGCGCGGCGGTCGTCGGCGCGGGTAATCTTGGAAGCGCGCTCGTGGGCAGTCCGATGTTTGAGAAGCGCGGCGTTGACGTGGTGGCGCTTTTCGACGTCTCGCCCGCGGTCATCGGAAAGAAGATCGGACCTGCGCGGGTGTACGATCTGTCGGAGCTGGAAGAAAAGATCAAGGAATTTGGCATTGAGATCGTTATTCTCACGCTCCCCAAGGAGCACGCCGAGGAGGTTGGCATGCGGCTTTCCGCCTGTCCGATCCACGGCATTTGGAATTTTACGGGCAAGGAGCTTGCCCTCGGAGAGAGCGGAATTGTGGTCGAAAACGTCCACATCGGCGACTCGCTGATGACGCTCTGCTATGAGGTCGCTCAAAAACTGACCTCGGACAACGAAAAAAAGTAAGTACGGGAGAAATTATGTCAAAGTCAAGTAAGCTGACAATTCAATATCGAAGCGGACGGCTGCCCGAAGCGCTCGGAGAGCTTCTCGCCAACGCCGACGAGACCGATCTGCGCGTGCTGATCGCGGCGCAGATGCTCGCCGACGAGAACGGTGTCCTCGAGACGGGCGAGCTCGCTTCGACGCTCTCGCTTTCCGAGGGTGAGGTGAGCGCTTCGCTCAAATTCTGGCGCGGCGCAGGCGTGCTTACGGCATCTTCGTCGAAGAAAAAGACGGCTGCGACCCTCGAAAAAACTCCCGAAAAAGCACCCGAGAAAGCGCCCACGGCGCACCGCGCGGGCGCGATCGAGCAGAGTGGAAATCTGCCGAGCTATACGACGAGCGAGCTTGCCGATCTGATTGAGCAGAGACGCGTGTCCGCCGAATTTATCGACGAAGCGCAACGCGTGATGGGCAAGGTCTTTCGCACCTACGACACGGGCGTGCTCGTCGGCATCGTCGACCGCCTCGGCTTTGAGGAAGCGGCAGTGCTTGCGATGCTCGCCTATATCGTGCAAAAGGGAAAGAAGACGCTCCGCTATGCCGAGCAGATGGCGATCTCGTTTTATGACGAGGGGATCACCGACACGGCGGACGTGCTCGAACGTCTGGGTCGCATGGAGCGCTCGGGCGAGGTCATCGGGAAGATCCGCGTGCTCTACGGCGCGGCGGGACGCGAGCTGACGACGAGCGAGAAGCGCCTGTTCACGGCGTGGACCGAGAAGCTGGCGTATGACATTGAGGTCATTCGTATGGCGTACGACATCACGGTCGACGCGATTCAGAAGCCCGTACCGAAGTACACCAACAGCATTCTCGAAGCCTGGTACGCGCAAGGACTTCGCACGGCAGACGAGGTACGCTCGTATCTCGATGCCGAGAAGAAGAAAAAAGACAGCGGCGCAAGCGAGAAGAGCTACGACATCGACGAGTTTATCGAAGCGGCGCTCAAGCGAAGCTATGAGGAAATGATGTGAGGAGATGGAAAATTTCCATCCCCCGTAGGGGAGACCTGCGGTCTCCCGCGGGCGAACAAAGTTCGCCCCTACAATGATTGATATAGGTGATAAGGAAAAAGCTATGAGCTATCAGAAAGAAAACTTCATCCGCATCAAGGCGGAATATTCAAAGAAATATATCAAGGCGCAGCAGAAGGCAAACGAGCGCCGTGCCGAGCTCTATGCGAAGATCCCCGAGCTCCCGATGCTCGACGCAAAGCTCTCTCGGACGGGAATGGAGATCATGAGCGCCGTGATGGCCGGTGGCAATACCGCCGAAAATCTTGCCAAGGTGCGCGTACATAACGAAGAATTGCTTCGAGAGAGGGCAGAGCTTCTCCGCGCCAACGGCTACCCCGAAAACTATTCCGACGTGCAGTACGAGTGTCCGAAGTGCGGCGACAGCGGCTACGTGGACACGAAGATGTGCGACTGTATGAAGCGCGCCCTCGTCGAGGCAGGATACGAGTCCTCGGGGCTTGGCGGGCTGATTCGCACGCAGTCGTTCGACAATTTCTCGCTCGACTATTATTCGCACACGGTCGAGGCAAAAGAAAGAATGGAGGCTTATTTTCGCACGCTTCGCAGCTTTGCCGAAAGCTTTTCCAACGATACCTATAAGAATTTTCTGCTCGTTGGTAAAACCGGACTTGGCAAGACGCATCTATCGACGGCGGTGGCAAAGACGGTCATTGAGCGCGGATACGACGTGCTCTACGTGACCGCGCTTGGTATGATCGGAGATTTTGAGGCGCGCAGATTCGGCGACGGAAGCGGCGTTCGCAACGACCCCGCTCGTTATACCGAAGCCGAGCTTCTCATCATCGACGACCTCGGCACGGAAGTCACCAATCAGTTTACGGTGGCGTGCCTTTACGACGTCATCAACGTGCGTATGAATCAGAGAAGATCGACGATCATCAATACGAACGTCGGACTTCGCGAGTTCGAACCGCGATACAGTGAGCGCATTACCAGCCGTCTTTTCGGAGAATACAATCCCATTGTGTTCGAGG
>JAFQPC010000118.1 GCA_017411935.1 Clostridia bacterium
AAAAGCAGTTCTTTCTTCATCGTATTGTTTTCCTTCTTCGGTATAATGCCCCGAACCGTCAAGCTCAATAACAAGATTTGCCTCTGCACAATAAAAATCTGCGATATACTTACCGAGAACCTTTTGACGAGAAAAGCGGATGGGGTAGGTACGCAGAAAATCATACCAAAGGTGTTTTTCTTCTTTAGTCATATTTTTCCGTAGCATTTTTGCGGTTGGAACGATGTCCTTATTATGTTTTCTTTGCATTACAATCCCTCCGTCACGCTACGCGTGCCACCTCCCTTTACACAAGGGAGGCTTGCGCAGAACGCAATCTTTTTTCTCGGCAAATTGAGTTTTGTTATGTTAATTTGTTCAATAAAAAGCACGGGCGCTGACCAACTACAATCATATTTGTTACATCAGAAATATCATAGTCGCTATTTTCATATGTCAACAAAAACTCTTGTTCACTCGGGTAAACAATTTCTTGACCGTACCAAGCTTTAGAGGATTGCGGTGTAAGCTCTAAGTATATTATTTTACTTTCCGCCTCAAACGTTAGTATCGTGTGTACTTTGTTTTTCTTCTTGTTGTATAACAACCATATTTTGCTTGAAACATTCAAACTGTCAAGTATTGATTTCATTACCAAAACCGCATCTACACAAGTACCGATTTTTTCTTTAAGCGTGACAGATGGATCTTGAACAGTATAAACAGTTATTGAAAGATGATAGTAGTCATTATCAAATCCATTTTTCATATTCGGTTTATATTTTCGAC
The DNA here is from genome assembly GCA_017411935.1 of Clostridia bacterium. Lineage (GTDB taxonomy): Bacteria > Bacillota > Clostridia > Oscillospirales > CAG-272 > HGM12713. Next base: position 769 of record JAFQPC010000118.1, read on the forward strand.
CGTCAACAATGAAGCCGTATTCAAAACCGTTGTTATATAATTTTGATTTTAGTATATTGCATATTTCTTTGATTGTCATTTTCAAGTTCACCCCATCAAATTGTTGTTTCTTGTTTATAACTTATTTCACATCTACATTATAGCATAAAAACCGCAGAAAATCAATCTGCGGTTTCTATTTTTCTGTCGGTAGGTGGTGTACTCTAAAACTGTCCTTAAGAGTACAGCCCATTTGCGGTTTCTTTTTTATTCTTCCATAGTCTCCCTCCGCAACCGTCGGTAGAAGATGAAAAAAAGCACAATTCCCACAGTGGCAACGAGCCACCACGAAATTGGATACGAATAGTAGATGCTGGCGCTCGTTCCGATGACGGGAACGATAAAGAGCGTCCAAAAAATACGAAAAAGACAGTAGCCTTGCAAATAATTAAACATCGAATAGATCGATTGCCCCATACCAAGGAGCGCGTTTCCAAATGCCTCGGTCAAGGGGAGCAGGAAGGAAAACGGAAGCAAAAGGAAAAGTCTCTGCACCGCAAAGCGAAGCACCTCGGCGTTTTCGGGCGCGTAAAGTCCAACCAGTGGCTCGCGGAACATCAGAATCACAGCAGAACCGAGTACGGCAATGCAAAGTGAAAATGTGATCGATGCCCCAAGAATCCTCGGAAGATTACGGGGCTTCTTTGCTCCCACGTTCTGACCGACAAAGGTCTGTGTTGCCTGACCGACTGCGGTCATTGGTGTATACACGAAATTTTCCAAATTATACGCCGCCGAGTTTCCTGCCATCATCGCGTCCCCGAACCGATTGATCGAGGATTGAATCAACACGTTGGATAGCGAGAGCAACGAGGACTGAATGCCCGAGGGGATTCCGATATAGAGCATGCGTCCGAGCACCGAACGATGAAAGCGAAGCTTTCTCGGCGAGAAGTGAACGACACCGCCATGACGGGACAAAAAGACAAGGATCATTCCCGCCGAAACATATTGCGACAAAACCGTAGCAAGCGCCACACCGTCCACGCCGCGTCCCAATACGGCAACAAAAATCACGTTGAGCACAACGTTGAGGATCCCCGAAAAGCTCAAAAAAAGCAACGGATGCTTGGTATCTCCCGAGGAGCGAAGCACCGCGGCACAGTAATTATACAAGAGCAAAGCGGGAATTCCGCAAAAAATAATCCGAAGATACAACGTCGCTTGTCCGTGCACGATGTCGGGGGTATCCATCAAACGAAGAAGCTCGGGCGCCAAAAGAACGCCAAGCACGGAAACGAAAACTCCGAGCAGTACCGCCAAAAGCACCGAGCTGTGCACGACTTCGCTCACACGCTGATGCTCCTTCGCACCGATATACTGCGCCACAAGCACTCCCGCACCAACCGACAAACCCATGAAAAGATTGACGATCACGTTAAAAAGTGAGCCTGTGCTTCCCACGGCGGCAAGAGCTTCCTGCCCACGAAAAAATCCGACCACCGCCACGTCGACGGCATTATATGCCGTTTGCAACAGTGCTGTCACGATCATCGGAACGGCAAAAACAATCAGCTTTCCCAAGAATGGTCCTTCGGTCAGATCTTTTTCGCCTTTTTTCATCAAAATCATATTGTTCTTGCCTCTGTGGTCGGTCGCACAAGCCGTCGGTAATACACGATCAGGCAAACGATGTACGCGATGATCGTCAAAATCCACGAAATGGCATACGAAATATACACGCATTCAATTTGCGGGAAAATCTTAAATACCGTTTCCAACCACAAAATACGGAAGGCACACGCACCGAGCAGAGAGATCACCATTGCCGTGATCGACTTGCCCATACCGCGCATCGTACCGCAAAGAACTTCCATAATACCGCACAAAAAATACAAGAGCATAATAAAATTCATTCTTCGGAATGCCGCATCCATCACCGCTTCGCGAAGCGCACCCTCGGCGGAAACGTAAAGACCGACAAAGAATTCGCGGAACAAGAAGAAAAATCCCGCCATCACAAGACCGATCACCGTAACGCAAATCGCGCACAACAGTGTGATCTTCTTGATATTGTGATATTTTTTCGCCCCCATATTCTGTCCGACAAAGGTCAGTGCCGCATGATAGACCGAGTTCATCGCGATATACACAAAACCCTCGATATTTGAGCCTGCCGCATTGCCTGCCATCACGATGTCGCCAAAGCTGTTGATCGACGATTGGATCAGCACGTTCGAGAAAGAAAAGAGACAGCCCTGAATGCCCGAGGGGATTCCGATGTAAAGGATCTTTTTGACGATCTTTGCGTCAAGACCAAGCTTTTTCGGAGTAAAACGAATACAGGTATCGGAGCGCATCATAAAGACGAGGATCATAATTGCCGAAAGATATTGCGAAACGATCGTCGCGATCGCAACTCCCTCAACGCCCATACCGAATGCCGCCACGAAAAAGAAGTTGAGCACCACGTTGACCACACCCGAGATCGTCAGAAAGATCAAGGGGTGCTTGGTATCTCCCATCGAGCGTACCATCGAGGCGCAGTAGTTATAGAGCATCGACGCGGGAACACCGCAAAGAATAATTCGCAAATACAGCGTCGCACTCGCGAGTACCGTATCGGGGGTATCCATCAAAACGAGCAACTGCGGTGCGAAAATGAAACCGACCACCGCTACGATCACGCCGAGAACGACCGAAAGCAAGACCGAGTTATGTACAACTTTTTCGACGCGTTCGTGATCGTTCGCGCCGATCGCATGCGCTACAAGAACACCTGCACCGACCGAAAGCCCCATAAAAAGACCGACGATCAGATTGGTCAGCGCACCCGTACAGCCGACGGCGGCAAGCGCGAGCTCTCCGCGGAAGCGTCCGACGACCACAAGGTCTGCCGCATTATAAAGGGTCTGCAAAAGACCCGTCAGCACCAAAGGAATCAAAAATAGAATGATCTTTTTGAGGAAGGGTCCCTCGGTCATATTAATTTCTTTCTGCGTATCTTTCGAACGAACCATAGACAACCCCTTTCATTTTGAACTTTTGAGTGACAACAAATCGTCCTTTACCTGTTTTCGATAGACTAAAATCAAACAAATTGTACAAAATGCAGAAATAATCACATACGAAATTGGAAAGGTCATTATTACACATTCGTAGAATGGAAAAATCGGAAAAATTACCTGCAACCAAAAAATACGGAACACAAACGCGCCGAAAATAGTTGCACAAAGTGCCAACACAGATTTACCGAGACCACGAAGTGCGCCTGTTAAGGTTTCCTGAAAACCGCAGAAGAAATAAAGCGGAAACATCGTCAAAAATCGCTTAACCGCGTACGATTTCACCTCGGCATTTCCGTCAGACATATAAAGCCCCAAAAAGAAATCACGGAAAAACCAAAGTAACAAACAACCCGCAACACCAACAACGAAACAGCATCCCATCGTTTGCAAAATCACCCGCTTGATATTTCGGTATTTTTTTGCGCCTACGTTGTGACCGACAAAAGTCAGCGATGAGTGATAAAAGGAATTCATCAAAATTCCAATAAAGTTTTCAAGACTGCTTGCCGCCGCATTTCCTGCGATTGCCGCTTCTCCAAATCCGTTCACCGACGAATGAATCATTAGATTCGGTAAAGCAAATGCACAGGATTGAAGTCCGGATGGAAGCCCGATATACATCATTCTCCCAACGATTTTACGGTCAAAGCGAAGTTCTGAAAAGCGAAAACGGATACAGCTTTTCGAACGCATCATATAGATAAGAATCATCCCTGCAGAAAGATATTGCGAGAGGATCGTTGCTAAAGCAACTCCGTCCACGCTCATTCCCAAAACCGCCACAAAAACAAGGTTCAAGAATACGTTAACTACTCCCGAAAGCGTCAGAAAGATCAAAGGATGTTTCGTATCTCCCGTAGAACGAACCATCGCAGAACAATAATTATAGATCATCGAGGCGGGAGTTCCGCAAAAAATAATTCGGAGATATAATACCGCAGAATTTATCACGGTTTCGGGAATGGAAACCAACCGTAAGAGATAAGGAGCCAAAATCCAGCCGATCACACCGACGATCACACCGAATAGGACGGCGAGCATAATTGCGTTATGTACCGTTTTTTTGACCTGCTCCTTTTCTCCCGCCCCAAGCTGTTGTGCGACCATCACGCCTGCTCCTACCGAAAGTCCCATAAAAAGACCGACGATCAAGGTCGTGATGGAACCATTTCCGCCCACCGCAGCCAACGCAAGCTCTCCGCGAAAGCGTCCGACAATGGCAAGATCCGCCGCATTGTAAAAGGTCTGCAAAAATCCGGTAATCATCACAGGAATCGTAAAACAGATGATCTTTTTGAGAAACGGACCCTCGGTCATATTCAATTCCTGACGTTTGGTTGCCATCGCGCACCTCCGATGTTTAAGAAAACAAAGTTTTCTTATTCTCCGTACATTATAGGACGATTTCAAAGAAAAGTCAAGGCTTTTGGGGAAACTTTTATGAAAAGAAAAATTGGAGTTCAAGATTGACAAAAGACAGGCGGTGTGCTATAATAAAATGAATATGTTTTTTGAAAGGATAATTTCAATATGAGCAATCAGCTTCTTTCCACCAAGCCCTATAAAGGCACCCGTGACTTCTATCCCGACGATATGCGCCTGCGCAATTGGTTCTTCGGAAAAATCCGCGAGACGCTTGAGACGGCTGCCTTTGATGAATATAACGGCCCGATGCTCGAAAGCCTTGAGCTTTACGCCGCAAAGAGCGGCGAGGAGATCGCCACCAAGCAGACCTACAACTTTATGGACCGCGGCGACCGTATGGTTGCCATCCGTCCCGAAATGACCCCCACCGTCGCAAGAATGGTGGCAGGTAAAATGAACGACCTCAACTTCCCTCTCCGTTGGTTCTCGATCCCCAATATGTACCGCTATGAGGCAACACAGAGAGGACGTCTTCGCGAATTCTGGCAGCTCAACGTCGACATTTTCGGCTGTAATACCTACGAAGCCGATCTGGAGATCATCGTCAGCGCCATTCGCATTATGAAGTCGTTCGGTGCGACGAAGGAGATGTTCACCGTCCGTATCAACAACCGCCGTTTCTTCAACGACGTTGTTGCCGCCATCACGGGCAAGGATGCCGAGGGAAGCCGCCTCGTTTCCAAGGTCATCGACCGAAAGAACAAAGTTTCCCGCGAAGCTTATGAAAAGGATCTCCGTGAGCTCGGTCTTCTGGACGAGCAGATCGCAAAGATCGACGCGCTGTATGAAATGAGTGTCGAGGAAGCGACCGCCCTCTGCCCCGACTCGATCGGTGCGGGAGAGCTTCGCGACCTCTTTGCCGCGCTGCGCGAGCTGAATCTGGATCAGTATTGTAAATTCGACTTCGGTATCATCCGCGGTCTCGACTATTACACGGGCACCGTTTTCGAGGTATTCGACAACGCTCCCGAGAATAACCGCGCTATGTTCGGCGGCGGACGCTACGACAACCTCGTCGGTCTTTTCGTGAAGAACGCGAAGGTCTCGGGTGTCGGCTACGGAATGGGCGACGTTACGCTCGAAAACTTCCTTGTCACCCACGGTCTCGTTCCCGAGGTTCTCGGACAGAAGACCAAGGTGCTCGTCACTCGCTTCTCGGACGTTCCCTACGCAGAGTACGTCAAGCTGACCGAGACGCTCCGCAACGCGGGCATTGCCGCGTCGCTGCATCTCGAAGCCAAAAAGTTTGGCAAGCAGATCGAGTATGCCGTCAAGGAAAATTATTCACACGTCGTCATTATGGGCGGAACCGAGCTGGAAGCAGGCGAGGTCAAGATCAAGGATCTTGCAACACGTGAAGAAACTGCTGTAAAAATCAACGAGCTTGCCGAATTTTTCGGCGCGTAACTTCCCACAAACCAAGGAGTTTTTATGATTTATCTGTTTTTAGCCGAAGGCTTTGAAGAGGTCGAGGCTCTCGCCCCTCTTGATCTGATGCGCCGTGCGGGACTGTCGGTCACGACGGTCGGTATCGGCGGAAAGACGGTCACGGGTGCACACGGAATTTCGGTGCTTGCCGATCTTGCCGACACCGAATATGCTGACGATACCCCCGAGATGATCTTTCTCCCCGGCGGAATGCCCGGAACGCTCAATCTTGCCGCAAGCGAGGTGGTACAGAACGCCATTGCAACGGCGGTACGTACGAACGCCTACCTTGCCGCCATCTGCGCCGCTCCCTCGATCTTGGGAGATCTTGGGTTGCTCGCAGGCAAGGAAGCCATCTGCTATCCCGGCTTTGAGGAACGTCTTGTAGGCGCTACTCTTTCCAAAAAGCGCGTCGTGCGTGACGGAAAGATCCTGACCGCCGCAGGTATGGGCGTTGCCGTAGAATTCGGACTTGCCATTGTCGAGGAGCTTCTCGGCAAGGAGAAGGCAGAGGAACTTCGCCGTGGCGTGCTTGCCGATTGACCGCATGAGCGAAAAAACTGCTCTGCGACGCGAGCTTCGCGCGCTTCGTCGGGCGATCCCCCTCGAAGAAAAGAAAGCGTTGGATGCCATTCTCGTCGAAAAAGCCCTTGTGACCGATGTCTACCGTGGCGCGGATCTTCTCTTGCTCTATGCGCCGCTCTCTGACGAGCCTGATCTGCTCGCCCTTGCCGAAACAGCGTGGCGCGACGGAAAGCAGGTTGCCTTTCCGATCTCGCATACCGACACGCATACGCTGACCTTTCATACCGTCGCGGCGCTCTCCG
>JAFQPC010000119.1 GCA_017411935.1 Clostridia bacterium
ATTCCTGCTGCCTTCTTGATCAGAACGGGAGCGGGGGGAGTCTTGGTGATAAAGGTGAAGGAACGGTCTGCGTAAACCGTGATAACTACGGGAATGACCAGACCGATGTCATTCTTCGTTCTTTCGTTGAATTCCTTCGTAAATACAGGAATTGCAACACCGTACTGACCGAGAGCCGGTCCTACGGGAGGCTGCGGAGTAGCCTTACCTGCGGGCAACTGCAGCTTGATATAGCCCATAACTTTCTTTGCCATTTTTCATTACCTCCAATGTGGTGAATTTGCGGGAGAATTGCAATATTTTTCTCCCTCCCACGTACTTTGTGATCCTTCGATCACTGCTGTGCGAGCTTTACGACGCTGGCGTCAAGCTCAACAGGCATATCGCGGCGACCTCTTTTAATGAGCACCGTGATTTTCTTCAGATCCTCGGAAACGGCTTGTACCGTGCCCGTGTAACCCTCAAAGAGTCCGTCGCAGACCACGACATCATCTCCGACCTTGACTGCAAGCTCGGTGCGCTTTTGATCGATGTTCAGTGCATCAACCTCGGCATCCGTCAGGGGCGTAGGTCTCGATCCGGGTCCTACGAATCCCGTCACGCCGGTAATGTTACGAACCGCGTGCCAGCTTTCTTCGGTCATCGTCATCTTGATATACACGTAGCAGGGGAAGATCTTCATCTCGACTTCCCTTTCCACGTCACCGTTCTTTTCGATCACGGTCTCTACGGGAATACGGATGTCAAAAAACAGGTGATTTAATCCTCTGTTTTCGATGATCTTTTCAAGGCTTGCCTTTACCTTGTTTTCATAACCGGAATACGTATGCGCCACGTACCATCTCGGTCCAACGTTCATTTCGTTGATATCACTCATAAACGCCTCTTAATGTTTTGCGAAGAGATCCGTCAGAGCCATAATTCCGTGAGAAAAAGCGTAGTCAAGCGCGGCGATCATAACCATACAGATTGCAACGATTACAAGTACGACTGCCGTATTCTTGAGAACCTGCTTCCACGAGGGCCAAACGATCTTCTTTACTTCGCTTTTGAAACCGCGCCAAGCCTCTTTGATTCTACCCTTCTTCTTTTCGGGCTTCTGGGGCTTCTTCTCGGTTTCTACGACCTTCTTTTCCTTATCTGCCATCATTCTTCCTCCAAATCACTTAGATTCTTTGTGAAGAGTGTGCTTACGGCAAAAACGACAGTACTTCTTGAGTTCGAGTCTGTCAGGGTCGTTCTTCTTGTTCTTCTTCGTGTCATAGTTTCTCTGCTTGCACTCGGTGCAGACCAGAGTAATTTTGACTCTTGCTTCATTAGCCATATTAGCGGCACCTCCCATTTCAAATTATTCTCTTTCCTCGACGGGAAAGACTGTGTACCTCCCTCACCAAGCAGGTGTTATCCGTAGCCTTTCGGCTTGGCGCAAACGGACACAACAAAAAAGCCTACTCGCAGAGGTAAGACCTATTATACCACCTTGCAAGCCCTTTGTCAAGAGTTTTTTTCACTTTTTTGAATTTTTTGCAAAAAAAGAGGAGCTTTTCGCTCCTCTTTTGATTTTTCTTACTCTGCGTCGATCGCGTCAAGATCTTCCTCGGATACGAGGCACTCAAACTTTGCACCGCAAGCGGGGCAACGAAGCTCCTCGGGGTCTACCGTGCTATCAAAGCAGATCTCCTCGCCACAAGCGGGACACTCAACCTCAAAGAAGTCCTCGTCCTCACAGCAGCAGTCGCACTCGTCACAATCGCCGTCGCAATCGTCACAGTCGCAATCACAGTCCTCGTCAAGAAGGATTTCCTCGACGTCACCAAGATCCTCGTCCAGCTCCTCGCAGTATGCGAATGCCGTATCGATCCTCTCGTCCATCTCGGCGATCTCGTCTGCCATATCGGAAACGAGTTCGATCAGTGCCGAGATCAGCTTGCCCTCTTTGGTGTTCGCGTCGAGCTCAACACCGTCAGCGAGACCCTTCAGATACGCAGCTCTTTCGGTCAGATTCATACCGTACCTCCCGAATTACGCGCGAGACAGATACTCGCCCGTTCTCGTGTCGATCTTCAGAACCTCACCCTCGTTGATGAAGAGCGGAACCTTGATAACAGCGCCCGTCTCAAGCGTTGCGGGCTTGAGCGTGTTCGTTGCGGTGTTGCCCGCAAAACCGGGATCGGTCTGCGTAACGGCAAGTTCTACGAACGTGGGGGGCTCCACAGCAAATACGTTGCCCTTGTAGGAAAGGATCTTACAGAGCATCTCTTCCTTGACGAACTGGAAGCTCTCGGGCAGCTTATCGCTGTTGAGGGGAACCATATCAAAGGTTTCCATATCCATAAAGTAATACAGATCGCCGTCGTTGTAGGAATACTGCATTTCCTTTCTTTCAATATAAGCATTCTCAAACTTGTCCGTAGGGCTGAAGGTTCTTTCAATCACGGAACCCGTGATGACGTTCTTGATCTTCGTACGAACGAATGCCGCACCCTTACCGGGCTTTACGTGCTGGAACTCAATGACCTGAAAGACGTTACCGTCCATATCAAAGGTAATTCCATTCTTAAAATCGCCTGCTACTACCATAATTTATTTACCTCCGAAAAATTTTCTGTCCGCGGCGTTTCGCCGCATCAAAGATTATTCAGTTTATTTTACACCATTTTGGCGAAAATTTCAAGTAGTTTTTCAATATTTATCAACATTTTTTTGAAAATTTCGTTTTTTCTCGGTTTTTCCAAGAATTTTGCAAAAAAATCGCGTCGTTTTTTTGAAATTCTTGTGCGAAACGCCGTAAAATCAAAAATTCCGTTGACAAGCTTCAAAAAAAGGTTTATAATTATACTGTATAACTATCTCATATATAATTTTAATGTGGAAAACAAAGGATCACCGTTATGAAAAGTATGACTGCCTTTGGCAGAGCGCGGAGTACCGTAGGCGGAAAGGACATCACCGTCGAGATCCGATCGGTCAACAACCGCTTCTTTGATTGCTCGGTCAAGCTGCCGAGAGCCTTCTCCTTCCTCGAAGAAAAGGTCAAACCCTATTTGCAAGCGGGCGGAATTTCCCGCGGCAAGGTCGATGTCTTCGTTTCGATCGACGTCGTCGATTCGCCCGATGTCCGCATCACACTCGATGAGGGATATGCCGCATCGTATCTTGCGGCGCTTCGTACGCTCGGAGAAAATTCGACCTGCGTGACGATCTGAGCATTATGACCGTAGCGCAAAACCGCGACCTTTTTCTCATTCAAAAGCCCGAAGAGGACGTTGAGCGCGATTGGGCTGACGTTTCGAGTGTACTGGGTGAAGCACTCGCCCGTTTTCTTGCGGCGCGCGAGAGCGAGGGCGGAAGAATCGAGACCGACCTGCGAGGAAAGCTTTCTGCGATCGCCGAGCGAGTCGACCGTATCGAAGCACTTTCCCGCGAAGATACGGTGACCTACCGCGAAAAACTCGAGGCTCGTCTTCGTGAGATGCTTTCGGACAACCGTATCGTCTTTGACGAGAATCGGATCCTCACCGAATGCGCTGTCTTTGCCGACCGTATCGCCATTGACGAAGAACTCGTTCGTCTGCGCTCGCACTTTGTCGGATTTGAGGAAATTCTCGCATCCACCGAGCCCGTCGGTCGCCGCCTCGACTTCCTCGTGCAGGAGCTCAACCGTGAGACCAATACCATCGGCTCAAAGGCGCAAAATGCCGAGATCGCGCGTCTTGTCGTCGACATCAAATGCGAGATCGAAAAGATCCGTGAGCAAATTCAGAATATTGAATAACCGATTGAAAAAAGATAAGGAAACAGCATTATGAAATTCATTAACATCGGCTTTGGCAATATGGTTGCCTCCGACCGCATCATCACCATCGTCAGCCCCGACTCGGCTCCCGTCAAGCGTCTGATCCAGGATGCCAAGGACACGGGACGCGTCATCGACGTCTCCTGCGGACGAAGAACCCGTTCGGTCATCATCACCGACAGCGAGCACGTGATCCTCTGCGCCATTCAGGCAGAGACGATCGCCAACCGTCTCGACACGGGTGCTTCCGAAGATGACGAAGAACCCGAGGAATAAGTAAAAGAAAGAGGAAGACTATGAATAAAGGACTTATGATCGTCATTTCAGGTCCTGCGGGAAGCGGAAAAGGCACAGTCAACGCGCATCTGCTTGCCACGGGAGACTTCGTCTACTCGGTCTCGGCAACCACACGAGCACCGCGTGAGGGCGAAATTGACGGCGTGAATTATCACTACATCACCAAAGAAGAATTTCTCTCCCGTATCGAGTCGGGCGATATGCTCGAATACACCGAATACTGCGGCAACTTTTACGGCACGCCGAAAAAGGAAGCCGAAGAGGTGCTTGCCTCGGGCAAAAACCTCATTCTTGAGATCGAGGTCGAGGGCGCACGCAACGTCAAGGCACGTTATCCCGAAGCCATTCTGATCCTGCTTCTCCCCCCCACCTTCGCCGTGCAGGAAGCTCGTTTGCGCGGCAGAGCGACCGAGACCGAGGAGAAGATCCTTGAGCGTCTCGCACGCACCAAGGAAGAGCTTGCCTTTGCCGACGCCTATGATTACGTCGTCTATAATCACGACGGATGCGACCGCGAAGCCGCACAAGAAATTCAAGCAATTCTTCAAGCCGAGCGCGCGACGCTTCGCCGCAACGCAGGCGTTGCCGAACGATATTTTGCAAACTAACGTCCATATTTTTACATTCATCATAAAGAACAAATACAAAGGAGAATCTTATGCTTTACCCCAC
>JAFQPC010000120.1 GCA_017411935.1 Clostridia bacterium
CCGTGATTTTTATCTTGTAGGGCTACGAGCAATGCTTCGCAGAAGGTTCGATCATAATCGTATGCTTCAAACAGAACGGAGACATCCGGATTTTTTGAAATATAATCGCAAGCAGCCGTAAATACCGAATGCGCGTGACGTACGGTATCGGTTGCGTGGAGAAGAATGATTTTTCCAAAGGAGGTAGCAAAGAAATCGACTTGATTTTCTGCATTTTCTCTTGTTTCGATGGCATTTTGACGGAAAAATTCAATTCCTTGCGGAATGGAATTTGATTTTCTTGCCAGGTCGATCAAGAGATTTCCTAAACGGTCCGTATTTCGTGTTCCCGTAAAGCATTCAGCAAAGGCAGGAAAAGCGGGATCGGTTTCGTAAAAGAAATCAAGCACTTCTTCCATCACAGAGTGAGAGAGAAGTTCCATTTCGGTTTCATCGGCAATGCGGAACGAGGCGGGAAGCCCTAAAACCGAAAAATTCGAACGAAGAAGATCAAGACAAAAGGAGTCGATCGTACAAATGCGTGCACTTCCCAACTTTACGAGTTGAGAGGCAAGGTAACGGTTGGACGGATCTTTTGCCAAGGCTTCACTCAGCGCGTTAAAAATACGCGTTTTCAGTTCTTCTGCGGCGGCACGCGTAAAGGTAACGATCAGCATTCGCGAAATATCAGCAGGGGCATTCGTGTCGGTAATGCTGCGGATGATCCGCTCGGTAAGCGTTGCCGTTTTACCCGAGCCCGCCGCAGCACTGACTAACAGGGTTTTATTATGAATTCTGATAGCGGCGCTTTGCGCTTCGGTCCATTTTCTTGACATAGGTTCTCCTTAACAATCTGCTCTGCGGCAGATCGGTTTCATATGACAGTAAGAGCAGGGGTCTTGTCCGGGACAATCTGTGGGGGAAGCATCGGCGTAACCGCTACGAAGCTCGGTTGTGATTTTTTCTACCGTCGCCTCAATCTGACGGTAAAGTCCGTCAAACTCCTCGTTGGATGACAGTGCTTTTCCGACAAGTTCACCGTCTTTGTTTCGTTTGATCCCCGCCAAAAAGTGGGGAGAAAGATTGTGATTCATCGCGAGCAAAATACTCTCATCGTTTAAAAGCAATCCGCTTCTTTTGAATGAATCGGCAGCTTTTTGTAACACCGTTGCTTCGGCATCATATTCCTCTGCTTCTACGATAGGAATATTTGCGGAAAGGTAAACGATTCCCGCGGGAAGTGGAGAATCTTGGTCTGACAGTCCTATCTTTTGAGCAAAATTCTTGTTAGGAGTGCGGCAAAGTGCAAACAAATAGAGAAGCATTTGTAGGTTGATTCCGTGAGAAACATCGTCCAAAGAAAAGGACTTGCTTCCCGTTTTATAATCGACAATACGAACGTAGGTCTTCCCATTTTTACGGAGTAGATCGACGCGGTCAACAATGCCCGAGAAAGAGACACGCATTCCATCTGGCAATACGAACTCCATCGGAGACGGATTTCCGTCTTTTCCGTTGAAAGGAAGCTCAAAAAATGCGGGGGTGAACTCGCTTTGCGAGAATTCCTCGGTGATATTTTTGAGCATCAGTACAGCCAGACGCTTTAAACGGCGATAAAGATGACGCAAGCGTTGTGAGTCTCTTTCTTTTTGCGGTGTGATTTTTTCGATATATTCTTCCACGACAAGCTCTGCCTTTTGAAGAAGAATTTCGTCGGAAGGAAAGCTTCCATCTTCATTTTTTTCGGCTTCTTCTACGGCAAAACGAATCAGATGCTCTAGAATATAGTGAATGAAGCTACCCATCATTGAGGTGCGGAAATTTGCTTGTTTCTTTTCGCGAAGTCCCAATTCATAGGTGCAATAATAGTTAAATGGACATTTGACATAGCTCTCAAATCGAGTTGCCGAAAAATGAAGTTTTTCATCGTTACGGATGGGGAGATGGTCTTGCGTTACACGGCAAACAGAATCGGCAATGGGAGCCGAAGAAAGATTTTTGACCTCGGGGAGAATCTCGGAGAGCGCACTCTTGAGTGCTTCTCGATCTTCCTTGCGTTCCAAATTACGAAGCTGAGCGGCGGCACTTCGCGGAGCACCTGACAAATAACGCAGATCGTTTGAAAAATAACGGTGTGCGTTGAGATTTTCAAACAGAGCCAGTGTGCGTCGGAAGGGGAGTGATGGCGTGCGACTTTGTCCATTCAATTCCGCAACTGAGGTAAAAAGATAAAGACCGTCCGACGGTGCGGCAAAGGCGCGCTGTACGTACATCAGTTCGTCGGAAGAACGTGCATCGGTGGTGGAATCTGTGGAAAATTCGATGCCAATGGCGGAAAGCGCTTTACGGTCTGCCGAAGAAAAGAGTCCTCGCTCATTGACGGCAGCAGGAAATTCTCCCTCGCAAAGTCCAAGAATAAAAACATATTTTGGGTTGGAAACGCGCAATGCGGCGGCAGAGCCGATCATTACTTCGTCGACCGAGGTAGGAATCGTTCCGATTTCAATTTGCGAAAATACCATCTGTAAAATGACGGAAAATTCTTCGGTAGGGAGTTCTTCCTCGGGCATAGCATTGGCAATTTCGGCAAGGGTATTTAAAATAATACTATAAAGCGATTGGAGTTCCTTGGCTTCCTTTCGGCGTCCACGAGAAAGCTCCTCATTGGCAAAATGAAGTAGCTTGCTTTCCAAACCGATTTCTTCAAAATAACGGTAAACCGCTTTGCACTGCGCAGCGACGTTTTCTGCTGCATCTAAGAGAATGAAAAAGCGTTCGAGTATCTCGGTCAGTTTGCGGCGGATTTCATTTGCGGCAGAAAGGATCTCATTTCCGCGCTCGGAAATGCTTTCCGCAAATCCGTCGGGATTCATGGTCCAATCTCCATCGGTGAAACGCGATCCGCGTAAATTCCACGTGGTTACATACTCCTCAAAGAGGTCAACAGAGCGATCAGAAAAATCATAGAGCCCCGTTTTCAGGTGAGAAATAACATCGGATCTTTGCCAATGATATTGTTTGATACGAAGGGCAGAAAGCAAAAGCTTGATTGGGGGCAGAGCACAAAAATCGGTTTTGTGAGAGAAAAAGTAAGGGATCTCGCTTTTTTCCAGCGCAGGCTCCAAAATGCCACGGTATTTTTCGGGATCACGGGAAAGAACGACGATATCGTGGCAGCGTGCTCCCGAGCGCAACAATTCCAAAATATGTGCCGATGCCGCATCTGCTTCAGCATAGGGGGTGTCGCAAATTTCCATACAGATGCTTCCGTCGGAAAGCGCTTGTATTCTTTCTGCATCCATTCGCCAGAGATTTTCGCTAAGATAGGCGATCGACGGAGAGGTTGCACGGCGATTTCCCCGCAAAGTAATTTCACGGATTTCTCCGTGCGCTTTTGCTGAATGAAGAAGGGCGGCTAATGATGCACGAATGCTTTCGGTGCTAAGATCGGTATCGGTGGGGGAGGCAAGCGGAATCGTGATGGTTACGTTGCTTGCTTGTGCAAAGATACGCTCAATTACTTTATGCTCGATTCCTGTAAAAGAGGTAAAAGAATCAATATATACGTTGGCATCTCTGAAAAAATGATGCTCGAGAAGCAATTCATAAAGACGAGAAAGATCGTCGGACGAATCGCTGTAGTTTTGAGAGACCAAACGCTCAAAGGAGGAAAAAATGAAGGCAAGATCTTGCAGTCTGCTTGCAAGCGGATCCTTATCCGAAAGCTTTTTTGAAGCGGTTTCAAGCTCTTGTGCTGTGATTCCGTTGGCTTTGCATTCTCCCAAGGTGGAAAGCATAATATCACAAAGAGAGACAGCATCGGTAGCGGCGAGTTCCCCATATTCGCTCAGCAGAGGAGCGGATTCCGAAAGGACCTGCCACATCAAAAGATGTCGGATCGGTTTGGTAATGTATCGGTAGCTCAGTCCGCCATATTCACGGCAAACTCGGTTGTAAAGACGCGAAAAGCTGAGCACTTCCAAAGACAATTGGGCAGAGGAGGGTAAGAGTTCCAATGTGTGATGCTCTGCTTGAACGGCATCTTGCTCGGGAACGATCAAAAAGGTATGGGTGCCTTGTTCGGTATCTTTGTGAATGGCATCGAAAAGCGCGGTCGTTTTTCCACTGCCATATGTGCCGTAAATGAACGTAATCAAAGCGCAACTCCTTTCTTTCTTCTTCATATTATCATTATAACAAAAAAATATCACAAAAACAATGAAAAATCACAATTCTTTGCAATCTTTTTTGCAAATTCAACGTCTGTTACATAAATCTTCAAAAAACGGTCACAATTAAGTCTTATAATGTAAATAAATCATAACATAATTTTTGAGAGGTTACATATGGACGAGCAAAACAACAAACAAGATTACGAGAATCAAAACGCCCAAGAAAACCAAGAAAGGAACCAAACACTGAGCTATGATGATCAAGACGTTCCAAAAAGCAAAAAAGAGGACGGTTCGCTCGCTGAGAAAGAAGTCGAAGCAAATTCTCTTGAAAAAGAAGATCCTGCAGAAAAAGCAGAAGATATTGAAAAAAACGTTTCTGTAACCGAGGAAAAGATTTCAGAGGAGAAGAAAGAGCCCCGGTTTTCTTGCAGTTATGAGCCACCGTATGGAGCACCGATTCTTTCGTCGGATGAAAGTGTTTCAGATAAGTCGCCAAAGCGGAAAAAGAAGCCCAAGGCATTGATTGCAATTTTGATCGTGATCGGTGTGATTATTGTTTTCATTGGCGGTGCTTGGCTTGGACCGATTTTGTTGGATCAAGAAAGTTCGTTGCCAATGCCCTCAGGCTCAGGAAACCAAGAAGACGACAAAACGGTGTATGCAAATTTTTCTGACCTTTACGAGGCTGTGGCAGATTCCGTGGTTGATATCGATGTGATCGCTTTGAACAAAAATACCGTTGGCAGTGGTGTAATCATTGATCAGGACGGATATATCATTACCAATCATCACGTGGTGGAAAACTTTTCGGAAATTATTGTTACTTTGCGCAACGGAACTGAATATGACGCATTTTATATTGGGGGCGATGCCAAATACGATATTGCCGTAATAAAGATCAATCCCACTCCCGATTCGGAGCTTGTTGTGGCAGAGCTTGGAAACAGTGCCGAGGTGAAAGTCGCGGAAGATGTGATCGCTATTGGAAATCCGTTGGGATTGAGCGGAACGGTAACGCACGGAATCATCAGCGGTGAGCGTATGATCCGTCAGTATTTTTATCCGATGGATTTTTTACAGATCGATGCTGCGATTAATAATGGCAATTCCGGCGGAGCTGTTTTTAATATGTCGGGAGAGCTTGTCGGTATCGTGACTGCTAAATTGATTGATTTTATGAACGGGGAGGAACAAGTCTCTGTAGAAGGTCTTGGATTTGCTGTTCCAATTGACGTAGCTTGGCGATGCGCGAAGGATCTGATCGAATACGGATACGTTACGGGAGAGCCCGATATGGGAATTTCGATCGGAATGAATAATTCTGCGGTGTCTATTACCGAAAGTCGCAATGCTGAGATCAATGTGAATGACCAAATCATTGCAATTCAAGGAAATAATGTAACATCTATGGAAGAAATTTATGCTGTTACAGACAAAATGGAGATCGGAGATCAAATTACACTGACACTTCGCCGAAGAAGCGGACTTGGTTATTTGGAATTTGATGTGACTATTACGGTCGAAGAACATCAACCGTAAAGAAAAATATAAAGAAAGGGAGATGTGTATGTATCATATTTTAGTTGTGGACGACGAGTCAAGAATTCGATCTATTATCAAAAAATATGCGGAGTTCGAAGGTCATACGGTAACCGAAGCGGCGGACGGAATGGAAGCCATTCGTCTTTGCCGTGCACAGGAATTTGACTTGATCATTATGGATATTATGATGCCTGAACTTGACGGATTTTCGGCGTGCCGAGAAATTCGAAAGACCTCGCAGATCCCGATTATCATGCTTTCCGCACG
>JAFQPC010000011.1 GCA_017411935.1 Clostridia bacterium
ACCTCATCGGCAATCTGACCGCCCTGGAGAATGTGGAAATGGCGACACAGCTATCCAAAGATCCCCTCGATCCGATGGAGATGCTGAAGCTCGTCGGGCTCGAAGAGCGCGCGTTGAACTTCCCCTCACAGCTCTCGGGAGGTGAGCAGCAGCGAGTATCCATAGCCCGCGCGCTTGCCAAAAACCCCAAGCTGCTCCTTTGCGACGAGCCTACGGGCGCTCTCGACTACGTCACGGGAAAGCAGATTTTGAAGCTGTTACAGGACACCTCCCGCAAGACGAGCATGACGGTGGTGATCATTACGCACAACAGTGCGCTGACCGCCATGGCTGACCGCGTGATCAAGGTGAAAAATGGTACGGTCGTTGAGATGAGAAGAAACGAAAACGCAACCCCCGTGGAAGAGATCGAGTGGTAATGCCTATGCTACTGAAAACTACCCTCCGAACCATTAAAAAATCCCTTGGGCGATATCTTGCCATTCTCGCCATCATCGCCCTCGGTGTCGGCTTTTTTGCGGGGCTTCGGGTGACCGAGAAGGCAATGCTCGCTACCGCCGACGAATACATAAACGAGCTGAATCTGTACGATTTCAAGCTCATCTCCACCTTGGGACTCACAGAGGATGATGTAAAAGAGTTTGAAAGGCTCGACGGGATCGACGTGGCGGTAGGCTCTGTCAGCGTCGATGCCATCGCACTGCGCGAGGACGGCTCGGATGCCGTACTGCACGCCCACACGCTGTTTGAAAATATCAACGGCGTCGACCTGCTCTACGGACGGTTGCCGCAAAGCGACAACGAGTGCGTTTTAGATTCCCGTTACGCGGGCGAGAGCGAAATAGGCAAAACGGTGATTCTTTCGGAAAACAATTCCGAGGAAACGCTCAATAGCTTTGCGCATGGCGAATTTACCGTTGTCGGCATCGTGGATTCCTCGGAATACATCAACTTCCAGCGCGGCACGACCGCGCTTTCGGGCGGTACGGTTTCGGGATTTTTCTACCTTCTGCCGTCGGGCTTTGCCACCGATTACTATACCGAGATCTATCTCTCCATCCCCACGGATGCCGAGATCTATTCGGACGAATACGAAGATGCGCTCGACGGGGTTCGTTCCACGGTTGAAACACTTCTATCGGAGCGCGCCGATATCCGCTTTGAGAGCATTTATAACGATGCAAGGTCTGAATTGGACGATGCCAAAGCCACACTTGAAGAAAAGAAAACAGAGCTTGCCGATGCCAAGACCGCGCTTGACAGCGCCAGAGCAGAGCTTGATTCCAATTGGGCGACGCTGAACGAGGCGAAAAAGCAGCCTGCGGCGGCACTCCCCGAGGTGCAGGCACAACTTGCTATGCAAGAAGCCGTCCTCAACGAAGCCGAGGCGGAATATACCGAAAATCTTGCAAGCTACAACGAAGCAAAAGCAACTGCCGATGAGGAGATCGCAAAAGCCGAGGCAGAGCTTGCCGACGGATATGCCGAGCTTGAAGCACTCGAGGAACCGACCGTATACACACTTGACCGCAGCGCAAACTTCGGATACGTCGGCTTTGAGAACGACATCGCCATTGTTTCGGGTGTCGCCCGTGTGTTCCCGATCTTCTTTTTCCTCGTTGCCGCCCTCGTCTGCATTACCACCATGACGAGAATGGTCAGCGAGCAACGCACGCAGAACGGCGTTCTCAAAGCGCTTGGATACAGCTCTGCCGCCGTGGCGTCGCAGTATCTCATTTATGCGGGAAGCGCCTCGATCCTCGGATGCGTTGTCGGCTTTTTGCTCGGCTCAAAATTCATGCCGCTTGTGCTGTGGGAGGTGTACAAGATCATGTACACCATCGCACGTCCCGTGGCATTCGTGCTTGATTTCGGCTTATTTGCACTTTGCACATCACTCTATCTGCTTTGCTCACTCGGCGTTACCTATGCGGTATGCCGCAGAGATCTGCGGGAGAGCTCGGCACAGCTGATGCGCCCGAAAGCGCCGAGCGCGGGAAAACGCGTATTCCTTGAAAAGATCGGCTTTATTTGGAAACCGATGAAGTTTTTGCATAAGGTCTCCGTCCGCAATATCCTCCGCTACAAAAAGAGAATGTTTATGATGATCGTGGGCATTGGCGGCTGTATGGCGTTGCTACTCACGGGCTTCGGAATCCGTGACACCATTCAGCCCATCGTTGATCATCAGTACGGCGAGATCAATCTCTACGATGCAAGCGTTTCCTTCCTGCATCATCCCACGGATGAGGAACGCGACACCTTCGAGGAAAACATATCCGAATTTACAGAGGCATCGGTGCTTCTCCATTCGGGTAATACGGATATTATTTTCGACGGGCAGACGGTCTCGGTTTCACTCATGGCCTATAACGAGGATATGAACGACTTTATCGACCTGCACGAGGGGGACGAGCCGATCGCGTGGCCGACGGGCGAGCAGGCAGTCATCAACTACCGCATCGCCGAGCTGTACGGCATTTCCGTGGGAGATACCCTGACACTCCGCGACAAGGATTATAAAGAGATGTCGGTCACCGTTTCGGGCATCTTCGACAACTATCTTTATGATTACGTTTACATCCATGCAGATACCTTCGAGGAGGGCTTCGGATACGCCCCCGAGATGAACACGGCGTATCTGAATTTTAAGGACGGTGCAGACCACTATACCTCGGGCGCGGCACTTCTCTCGGAGGAGAACGTGGCATCTATCATGCTGACCGAGGAAGGCAAGGAAACCGTGGGCAGTATGCTGCAAAGCCTTGACTATATCGTTCTGATCGTTCTTGTGTGCGCCGGTGCGCTTGCGATTATCGTGCTTTACAACCTCACGAATATCACCATCACCGAGCGCACCCGTGAGATCGCCACCCTGAAGGTGCTTGGCTTCTACCGCCACGAACAAAGCTCCTATGTGTTCCGAGAGAATATTATCCTTTCGGTACTTGGAGCGATCTGCGGCATACCGTTTGGCATAGCACTTCTGAATTATACGATGGCGCAGATCCAGATCGACAACTTCTATTTCGGCTGTCGCCTGTCGGGACTCAGCTATCTGTGGGCGTTTCTCTTGACACTCCTATTTACCGTCATCGTTGATGCCGCACTCACCGCAAAACTCAAAAGGATCAATATGGCAGAGGCTATGAAGGCGATTGAATAAAATATAACGAACTCAAACGCAAGATCGGCGGCATATCAAACACTATGCTCGCCAAGGCTCTCGGAGAGCTTGAGGAGGACGGTCTTGTGAAGCGTACCGAGTTTTTGGAGGTTCCCATC
>JAFQPC010000012.1 GCA_017411935.1 Clostridia bacterium
ACGGGGAAGCAGGCGCTTTTTCCCCGGACGCAGATGTTTTCAACAAATTCTCCACATACGCCTCGCTGTCCTGCACGTTTAATTTCTGTTCCGCAATATAACGAATGGTTTCAAGCCTCTTTTTTGTGTTTTCAATGCGCAAAGTTGCCCTCGCGTGGCGTTCCGTTAAACCCGTTTCCAAAATCAGGCGTTGTTCTTCATAAGAAAGCCGTAGCAAGCGAAGCTTGTTTGCCACTGCCGATTGGCTCATAGACATCCGTCTCGCCACCTCCTCTTGAGTCAAATGGTGGTTTTCAATCAATTTTTTAAACCCGTACGCCTGCTCAAACATATTCAGATCCTCACGCAAGAGGTTTTCAATGATCGCAAGTTCCGCCGAGGTTTGCTCATTGACATCCATAACAATACAAGGAACCGTCAGATATCCAAGCATTTTTGCCGCCCGCAAGCGCCTTTCTCCCGCAATCAATTCGTATCGGTAAACATCATCCGGATCCGACAACCGTACACTCAGCGGTTGAAGAATCCCATACCGACGAATGGAATCTGCCAAACGAATGATCGAATTTTGCTCAAATTCCGCCCTCGGCTGCGCTCGATTGGGGCGAATTTCATCGGTTTTGATCTGTACGACCTCACTTCCAACCTCTCCTTCACTCATTTTCGACCTTTTCAGATACTTTAACTCCGTCATTTTCAATCCTCCTTTATTGTGTTTCACGTGAAACATCGCTTTTATTATAACATTCGGGAAATAAAAAAGAACTCGAAGTATGCGTGTCCGATCCTGTCGGGGAAAGCAAGAAAAACAAACAAGCCGACCGAAGCGAGTGCTTTCGGTCGGCTCTTGTGAAAAAAAGCTTCAATTTATAGCGTTTTTTTGGAGATTTGCGAGAAATGTCTCGGATACTTTTTAGGGGTGTTTGTAATTTTTTGAACAATAATCAAATTTCTTTGTTCCTCTTCGCCATCACTTTGCTTCAAAGAGCAAGAAACGACTTCCTTCAATTCGCCGCCGCACAAAGAGATCGCATTTTTTGCCAAGGAGATCTCGTCAGATGCTTGCTGCGCTTTCATCGCAATCATTTTTCCGCCAACACGCGCAAAACCCAAACAAAGCTCCGAAAGCATCGGAAGCGCCGCCACCGCGCGAGCTGTAACGGCATCAAAGCGCTCGCGGTAGTTGGGATCCTGTGCATATTCTTCCGCACGACCCGCAATTGCCGTAACATTCGCCAAAGAGAGCAACCGTGCCGTTTCTTCTACGTAACGGATCCGCTTCGCTGTTCCGTCCAGCGCGGTAATTCGAAGATCAGGACGAAAAATCGCCAAAGGAAGCGTTGGAAATCCCGCGCCGCAACCAACGTCGATCAAACGAGAATTTTCGGGAAGATAGCGAGAAACCGTAACAGAATCCACAAAATGACGCAAAATAATCATTTTTTCGTCCGTAATTGCCGTCAAATTCATCGTTTTATTCACTTCGAGCATACGAACCATCAAAGCGTGCAGCCAAAACGCCTGTTCTTCCGAACAGTACATTTCATTCATATCAAAAGCCTTTTGGCATTCCAAAACAAATTCAGAGCGTTCCATCATTATCCTTTCTTGAGTGTTTTGTTCCACGTGAAACATTACCTTAGACCCAAATAGATCAAAAGCACCGAAATATCCGCCGGATTCACCCCACTAATACGAGAAGCCTGCCCAACCGTGGCAGGGCGAATCTTTGCCAGCTTTTGC
The DNA here is from genome assembly GCA_017411935.1 of Clostridia bacterium. Classification (GTDB taxonomy): domain Bacteria; phylum Bacillota; class Clostridia; order Oscillospirales; family CAG-272; genus HGM12713. The sequence continues at coordinate 1,744 of JAFQPC010000012.1, forward strand.
GCGGCCTCCAATCGAAGCCCACGAATGGTCGTGTAATCCAGATCCTCGGGCAATCGCCGCATCTCCAGCTTTTCCTGACGCTGTACCTCAGCAATCTGTCGCTTGATATACCCCTCATACTTGATCGTTACCTCTACGGTCAAAGCCACACGATAGGGCAACTGAGGGCGTTTTAAGTCAATTTCTTTCAAAAGATCGTACGTAACATCGGGGCGACGAAGCAAATCTGCCAACGAAACGCCGCTTGCAACGGGCGAAAAACCATGTTTTTCCAAAAACGGGTTACAGTGCTCAGGAGAATAGTGCGTCGTTTGCAAACGAGCGATTTCTTCTTCCACCAAACGTTGCTTTTCCAGAAATGCCGCGTATCGTTCTTCCGAAATCAGTCCCGCGGCATATCCTTTCGGAGTCAGACGGCTGTCTGCATTATCTTGACGAAGAAGCAATCGGTATTCCGAGCGAGAAGTCATCATTCGATACGGTTCGTTCGTACCTTTCGTTACAAGATCATCAATCAACGTTCCAATGTAGCTCTCACTTCGGGCAAGGATCAGCGGTTCTTTTCCGCGAAGCTTCAAAGAAGCATTCAATCCCGCGATCAGCCCCTGCGCAGCAGCTTCTTCGTAGCCCGACGTTCCGTTAAACTGTCCCGCGCCATAAAGTCCCGAAACGGTTTTACATTCCAGCGTCGCATACAGTTGAGTAGGATCGATACAATCGTATTCGATCGCATAGGCATAGCGCATGATCTCGGCATTTTCAAATCCCTGTAAGGAATGAAGCATTTCACGTTGTACGTCAACAGGAAGAGAGGTCGAGAAGCCCTGAATGTACATTTCCTGCGTCTGAGCACCCACGGGCTCTACAAAGAGCTGATGTCGCTCCTTGTCCGCAAAGCGAACGAGCTTGTCCTCGATCGACGGACAATACCTCGGTCCCGTTCCGTGGATCTGACCCGAATACATCGCGGAACGCGTAATATTATCGCGGATCACGCGATGTGTTTCGGCATTGGTATAAACCACGTGGCACGGGATCTGCGAAAGCCCGTCAAAAAACCGTTCATCCGTCAAAACCGAATACGGAACGATCCTTTCTTCGCCATCCTGTCGCTCAAGTTCCGAAAAATTGATCGAACGGCGATTGACTCGTGCAGGCGTTCCCGTTTTAAAGCGCATCAGCTTCAAGCCAAGACGCTCCAATGCGCCCGAAAGCCCCTTTGCCGCCAAAAAGCCGTCAGGTCCGCTTTCGTAATTGATGTCTCCGATAAAGATACGGCTGTCAAGATAGGTTCCCGTACAAAGGATCACGCACTCGCAGCGCCACACCTCACCCAGATGCGTCGTCACCGATACAATTCTCCCATCCTCTACGCCAAGATCAACGATCTCAGCTTGAATAACGCGAAGATTGGGCGTATTTTCAAGCACTTCCTTCATTAAAGTATGATAACGCTTTCGATCCGCCTGGATCCGTTTGGAATGTACCGCCGCGCCCTTACCGAGATTCAGCGTTCTCGATTGGAGCGTTACAAGATCCGCTACGCGTCCCATTTCGCCACCAAGGGCATCAATTTCGAATACGAGATGCCCCTTTCCCGTACCGCCGATCGACGGATTGCAGGGCATATTGGCGATCGCTTCGAGCGACATGGTAAAGAGAACGGTATCCTGTCCCGTTCTCGCGGCAGCAAGCGCCGCCTCAATTCCCGCATGACCCGCGCCAACGACCGCAACTTTGGTAATTTCCGACATAAAATTTACCTTTCAAATAAGAAAAAACAGCAAAAGTATGAACAAATAATGAACTTTTTTATTTTTTGCTTTTTTCTTAGATTTTTTCACTTTTCTTCTTGATCTATCTTGAAACCTCAAGATTTTTTTGTTACACTAATTATATCAAAAAAATCAGCTTTTTGCAATACTTAATTTTAAAATGAATCAAGAAGACATTCTATGCCTCCAAATCCAATCAAAAATTTTTCGTCCCCAAAAATGCTTTTGGGACGAAAGAGGCTTGTTTTTTGTGATAAAAAAATAAACTTTTTCCGATTTTTATCTTTTTATTTTATCTCCTTTTGCTTCTTTTTTGTGATAAAATTTACAAAAAAGAAACTTTTTCTTTTTCAAAAAGCCTCTTTTGTTTTTCGGAAATTCTCGTTTTTTGTCGAATATCATTAATAATTTTAACGAAAAGTTCCAAAAAACTATTGACTTTATTTAAATAAGATGTTAAAATAAAATAGCATATACATTTTTAGCAATCGTGCTATTGAGTTCAAATAAATTTGAGTAAAGCAGGTGAAAGTGATGAGAACGAAAGTATGGAAGAGAATCCTTCCGCTATTTTTATCAATTGTAATGCTGTTTTCCGTGTTTGCGGCGGCAATTCCAACCGCGTCTGCGTTGGAAGTATCTGCGCCGTCCGTCGGCACCGACACAGACGATTCCCCTTATTATCGGATCGTCTTTGAGGACGGAATGCTTCGCATTCAGCTCAATCCTCAAAAGGTTTATGATCTGCTTCGGGACGGTTCTGTCTCGAAAGAGGACCTTTTGAACTTTATTCCCGAGGATGTGTTGGATGCGTTAGCGCAGGGTCGCGATCTTTCGCTGGAAGACCTCAAGGTATTGGTCTCCAACTACATCTCCCCGTCCGATCTGAGCAAGTTGAAAGAGCTTCTTCCCAAAGAAGTTCTTCAGGATCATTTTGATCTTGCAATGCTTGAGGACTTGATCTCTGTTGAGGAGCTCCTTTCAATCGTCCCGATCGACGAGCTTTTGAACAACGTGGACGACGCGGAAATTTCTGCGCTGATCACGCCCGCAGTGCTCGAACTGCTTCTCAACGAAAAGGCAACGGATGCCGTTCTTACCGACGAGTTTATTGAAAACCTGTTGGACGAGAGCGACGTTCTTGACGCCATTCTTTCGAACGCAGAGGTCAAAGAAGAACTTGTCAAGCTGATCAACGACGCCATTGTCGATCAACTCTTGGCAAACACCACGATCAAATCGAACCTTTTGGCGTTGATGGAACGCTCGTCGACGTTGGATAACATTCTTGCCGACGAAACCGCAAAAACCGCGCTGAAAAATTATTTTAACAGCAAAAAGAGTATCGTCTCCTCTTTCTTGACCGATTCTGAGGTTCTGGAGCTTCTCAAGAATATGCCCTCGGTACACGATTCACTCGTTACCGATGAAGTCATTGACCGCCTCATTTCTTCCAACGCGATCAACAAAGACAACATCCGCACCATCTTTAGCGACGAACAGCTGGAATCACTGATCGACGACGCGGTGCTCGAAAAGCTTCTGGCGACCGATCATTTTGTCGACAACTTCCTGAACGATGACGAATTGGTCAATACGATCTTCACCCAAGAACTGATCCTCGAGCTCAAAAACCAAGGATTACTCGATCTTTCTTATGCCACCGACCGCACGCAGCTCCGCTCGATGCTCCTGAGCTCAGCTGAGGCACGGGCGCTCGTTTCCGATGAGATCCATCACCATCCCGAGATCTCCTTGGCACATTATTGGGAGCATCTCGACTTTACTGCGCTTGTCAACGCCATCGGAATTCATTCCATTCAGATCTTTGTCGATACACATGATGACGTTTACGAAAATATTCTTCACACCTTAGGTGCAGCACAGATCGCGGCAGCGCTCGGAGAAGACGTTTGCGCGTCGATCCTGCAAAACAATCTTTCCGACATCCTTCGTACGGTCGGTATGCCGAAGCTGTTTACGTATTTCAATCGCGACGAGATCGTTTCGACACTCGGCGGATACTATGCGATCCTGCAAAAAGGCTACGTTAGCGAGGAAGATGTCGTTGCTGCCGTAGGTGGCTATCCCGCTTTGATGGAGTATCTCCCCTTCGACGGCATCATCGAAGCAATTGGCTACGACCGCCTTCTTGATTTTGTTGATTTCAACGATATCGTTGCCTCGGCAGGCGGATATGCTACCGTCTTCTCCTGGTACTCCCCCACAGAGCTTCAGGCGATCCTGAATGCGATCGGGACCGATTCACTCCAAGATTTTCTGACGAGCAACGGTATTCTGCAACAGCTCAATTTCCAACAGATCGCAAAAGATCTTCTGGCGCTTCTTCGCAGCAAAGGTCCTCAATATAAAGCCTTCCTGCAAGAGCTGACCGATCGCTTCCTGATTCTTTTAAACACCGAGGTCGCTTCGATCTCGATCAACGATACCCAGATCTATTCCCCGGGACGTTTTGATTTTGAAGCTATCGTTACAAGCATTCTGAAAGAGATCCCCGACGTCAACGACTTCCTTGCAATGAACGAAGGCGATGCGCTGGCGCAATGGATCCTTCGCGCTACGATCCGCGGAGAAGAATATCAGCTCGGCATTTCCATCGAATTTATCGGAGACTTTTCCGAGTTGCAAGAGCTTGCGGCAACGCATGCCGACGATTTCGTTTGGAGCGTCAGCGACGATCTCGATGTCATCGCCAAGCTTACGATCCCCTCGGTAGGCTCCGAGCTTTATGAAAAAATTCTGCTTTCTTCCCGCATTCCAACCGAATTGAAGAAAAAGATACTGAGCGCTCCTGAAATGTCGCTCAGTGAGCTCACAGGATTTTTGGAAGATCTCTCCGACGAGGAGCTTCAGTCGATCATCGATACCGTTTCCGAAAAGATCGACGTCATTCGCGAAAAGGTCTATGCAAAGCTTGACGAAACACTTGGTGAAAAGGCAGAGAATCTTGCCGTAGCAAAAGCAAAGGTAGAGCAGATCCTCAATGCCTTTACAGATATTGAAAAGATCAAAACCCTTCGTAATAAAGCCGTTTCCTTCTTAAACACTCAGATTCCCTCGGAGCTCGCAAACAAAACGCTTGCCTCTCTGTACGAGGGAGATCAGAGCTTCCGATTTGAAGGAACCTTCTCCCAAAACTATTACGACAAGGCTCTCGCGCTTCTGCAAAAGCTTGGAATATCTGAAGAAAACGCAGTCAATCTTCTTGTTTACTTCGGAAACTCGCTCGCACTCGATGGAAGCATTGACCTGACAACAACGCTCAAGGGAATCTACCAGCTTACGTTGAAGGATTCCGAAGGAAAAACACATATTTTCTATCTTCCCGAAGGAATCGATCTTTCGATCATCAAGGAGTTCTTCCCCTTGTTAGACGTCGAAATTCCCGACGGTGCCGTTATGCCGTCCGAGGATACAACGATCTCGGCTCCCGACATTTGGTGGCAGGTTGACTTCTACGCCGACGGCGTGCTGGTCCATTCTGTCTACTATCTCAAAGGCACGACGTCTCTTGATCCCTCGGAGATCCCCGCCGTACCCGAAAAGCTCGGATATTCGGCAGTATGGGGAGATTACACGCTCGGAGAGCAGGAGATCACCCGTGTCGACGCGGTCTACACCAAGATCACCTACACCACGACGATCAAGGATGACTCCATTTTCCCCGAGGATTACGAATTCGAGCTCGAATACAGCCAAGCTGACCGTTCGCTCGATCTGCCGATCCCCGAAAAATTCGGTTACACGTTTTTGACGTGGTACATCGACGTCAATCTCAACGGAATGATCGACGAAGAGGATATCCGTTTGGAGCGCAGAACGATGTTCCGTATGCTCCGTTCGGCACCGGCACTCGATACTTTCTTGCTTCCCGACGGAGAAATTATCCCCGAGGGTGATGACCTTGCGTTGCTTGCCGAATTTGATATCACGTATTACGACATCACCTTTGTGGACTACGACGGAAATCCCATCCCCGGCATTTCCTTGTCGTACTCTCCCTTGCCTGAATTTCTCGATAAGGCGGCACTGACCGCGCAATTCCCCTCGCTCTCGCTGCCGCACTATACCCTCGCGTGGTACGTAGACGATACCGCTTGGGAAAACTACGATCTCTCGCTTGGCGGAGACGTCACCGTAACCTCGAAGAAGACACCGATCACGTATAATGTCATCTTCTCGGTTCCCGGTCAGACGGTCCATACGGGAAGCTATACGGTCGAAAACACGACGTTGCCGACAGTCTTGATCCCCACGCCTCCCGTGGGTTATGAGACCGACGGTGAATGGTACGTCGTATCGGTTGGTGGCGAGGCACTTGCCACGCCCATCAAACTCAGCGAGTATACCGTAGCGGGCGGAGACCTTGAAATTAAGGCAATATATACCGCGATCGAATATACCGTTACCTTTAAATATGCCGACGGAACGACCGAAGAAAAGACCTATACGGTCGACGACTACTCCTTGTTCAATAATCTCCCTGCGATTCCCAACAGAGTGGCAGAAGGCTATGACGGTACGTGGTACGTCGTATCGGTTGGTGGCGAGGCACTTGCAACGCCCATCAAGCTCAGCGAGTATACCGTAGCGAGCGGAGACCTTGTCATCGAAGCAAGATACACGGCGATCGAATATACGGCGACCTTCTATAAAAAAGACGGTAGCTTTGCCGGTACGGCGAAATTCACCGTCGAAGGCTTTATCGACACGATTCCCGACGTTCCCGAAATTCCCGGATATGAAAACGGCAAGTGGATCTACTCCACGCCGCTCCAACCCGGCGATATGGACGTTCACCCTGAGTATACCCCGATCGAATATACCGCAACCTTCAAGGACGAGAACGGAAATATCCTCGGTACGGCAAATTTCACCGTCGAGGGCTTCCTGGAAAGCAAACCCGAATTTCCTCAAAAGCCGGGTTACATCGGTGAATGGGTCTACCCGAACGGAGTAGAGTGTCCTCCCAACGATATGGACGTCACGTTGAAATACACGATCATCACCTATACCGTGGAATTTTACCGTGACAACGGAACTCTGCTCAGCTCGACCACCTATACCGTAGATAACAAGAACTTTACCATTCCCGACGTTCCCGCAAAATCCGAATACGTGGGTGAGTGGTACGTCATTACGAATACAGGTCTTGTCAAGCTCAGCGAATACGTCATTACCAATGAAAACCTTGGTGATCTTCGTATCAAAGCAGTGTACGAGCTGAAAACCTACACCGCATATTTCCGCGTCGACGGCGTTGTGATCGGATCGGTCACCTTTACCGTTGAAACCGAGGAGCTTTCGGGCATTCCTACGATCCCCGCAAAGCGCGGTTATTCGGCAAAGTGGGCAAACTACGAGCTTGGCCGTGAGGATCTGTATATTGATGCGATCTATACCATCGTTCAGTACACCGCAACCTTTAAGAATGAGGACGGTAAGACGGTAGGAACCGTCGATTTCACGATCAACGATAAGTCCATCAAAGCACCCGCACTTCCCGAAAAGAAAGGAGCCACCGGTGCGTGGTACGTTGTCAAGGTAAACGGTGCGGAAATTGATCCCGTTCTCTTGAGCGAATTCGAGCTGACCGATGCCGATCTGACGATCCAGGCAATGTACGAAGCCGAAGAAAAGGCAAGCCTTGCTTGGCTCTGGTGGATCATTATCATTCTGATTCTGATCATTGTAATTCTGATCGTTCTCCTCATTCTGAAGAAGAAAAACCTGCCTCCCTTCAAGCGTGAAGAAACACCTCCCGCGATCATTGAGGCGGCAATTCCCGAAGAGGAAGAAGAGGAAGAAGAAGAGCTTCCCATCGAACCGATCGTAACAGTCGAAAGCGTTGACGTGGAAACGGCAGACGAACTGATGACGGATGCCACCGCCATTGCCGTGGTTGAAACGGTGGAGACCGAAGCCTCGGCAGGACAAAAGATCATCGTCAACCTGCACGTCATCAACGACAACTTCACCGCAGGCGACACGGTAGATCTGGATGCCTTGAAGAGCAAGAAACTTGTCTCCTCGAAGGCAGGACGCGTAAAGATCCTGGCTGACGGAACGCTTGATAAGCCTCTGACGGTCGTTGCCGATGCCTTCTCGGTTCAGGCAATCAAGATGATCACGCTGACCGGCGGTCACGCAGTTCAGAAAAAATCGAAACGCTGATCGCTAAAAAACAATAAAAACCCCGAGCACCTTCTTTGGAAGGTGCTCGGGGTTTTTCTTCATTCTTATTTTTTCAAAAGCTTTCCTGTCAGGAAACAAAGACCAAAGCAAAGCATATCCACAACGACGATCGTCGGTCCGATCGGCGTGGCAAGCATCAGCGAGCCAAAAATTCCGATCACCGCACAGATCACCGAAAGAATGGCAGAGCAGAGAACCACTTTTTTGAAGGAACGGAACAAAAACATTGCCGAAAGCGCAGGGAAAACGATGAGCGCCGAGATCAAAAGCGAGCCGACAAGATTCATCGCAAGAACGATGATCACGGCAGTGATGACCGCCAAAAAGAGATTGTAGAGCGAGGCACGCACACCGATCGCGCGGGCAAAATCCTCATCGAAGGTCACAGCAAAAATCTTGTGATACAAAAGGATAAACAAACCGATGACGACGAGCGAAAGAATCACGCAGACCCAAACGTCAAAAGGCGTCAGTACGAGAATCGCAAACGAACCGAAAAGGCTGTCGCAGACGTCACCCGCCACGTTTGCCGAGGACGAGGGATTGAGCGAAAGGATCAGATAACCAAGTGCCAGCGCACCGACCGAAACGACGGCAACGGCGGCATCTCCCTTGATGCGCGTATGCTGACCGGTTTTCAACAGAAGCACGGCGCACAGAACGGTGATCGGCAGGACCAAAAAGAGATTGTCGGTAAAGCTGAGCGCTGTCGCGATCGCCGTCGCACCAAAGGCAACGTGCGAAAGGCCGTCTCCGATAAAGGAAAAGCGTTTCAGGATCAAAACAACGCCAAAGAGCGCGGCACACAGCGACACCAACACACCAACGATCAGCAAATACCAAACGAAGGGATAAGAAAAGTATTCAACAAGCGGGATCTTCATTCGTGCCCTCCTTTCTCCGAGGAAAATCGGCGCTCGCGCAGTAGTCCTCGACGTTATGATAGAAGGTAGGCAAGTGGCTCATATGCAAGACGCGCGTCGCCAAGCGAACGACGGCAGAGAGATCGTGCGTTACCATAATGATCGTGATACCCAGCTCACGGTGCAAGCGGCGGATCGTTTCGTACATTTCTTCGGTCGCCTGTGGATCAAGCCCCGCCGTCGGCTCGTCGAGCACAAGAATTTTCTGCGTTGCGCAAAGAGCGCGCGCTAAGAGAACTCGCTGCTGCTGTCCGCCCGAGAGAGTTCGGAACGGACGGCGACCGAGGTCGGAAAGTCCCATCTCTCGAAGCGCGTCTTTGGCACTCCGGCGACTCTTTTTTCCGGGGAATATGCGAAAATCCTCTCTCATCACGCAACCCGACAGCACAACCTCAAAGACCGAGGCAGGAAAATCCTTCTGCGAATCGTTTTGCTGCGGCAAATAGCCAATGTCCTTTTGCCGAGTTCCGTCACCAAAGAGAATCTCGCCCGCTTGGGGAGATTTTAAATTGAGAAGCGCACGCATCAGCGTACTTTTTCCCGAGCCGTTGTCGCCCACGATACAGAGACAGTCGCCCGTCTCGACTGCAAAGCTGACGTGCTCGCAGACGGTCTGCCCGTCGTAGCCGAGAGAAACGTCTCGGCAGATAATTTGTGACATAATATTTCCTTTCGACGTCAGTCCCCGAGGATCTGACGCAGAGTTTCGAGATTTTGTTTCATAATATTAAGATAATCCGCCCCACTGTCGGCTTCCTTCTGTGTCACCGACTGCATCGAATCCAGCGCAAGAATTTTCTGATCCTTTGCCGTAGATGCGTCACGGACGCTTTCAGCAAGCCCCGCCGTGGGACGTTCGGTCGTCACGATCGAAGAAAGACCGTACTCATCAAGAGCTTTTGCCAAACGAGAGATCGTTTCGGCAGAGGCGTTGGCATCGGTCGAGCATCCCTCAAAGGCGCAAATATACGAAATGCCGTAGTCCTCGGCAAGATAGACGAAAGGGAAGCGATCGGCGCAAAGCATTCTCGGAGCGTCTTTTTCCGCAACGAGCGACGCATATTCTTCGTCGAGGGCATCGAGAGAGGACGCATAAGCGGTAAAATTCTCGCGGTAGGTCTCAGCATCTTCCTCGTCGAGCTCACAAAGACGCTCGGTAAGATAGGCGGACGCTGTTTTCGCATTGAAAAGAGAAAGCCAAAGATGCTCGTCCATCCCACCGTGATCGTGGTCGTGATGCTCGGCGGTCGAATCAATGCACATCTCGCGCAAACGAATTTCGGGGATCTCGGTCATTTTTACGTCGATACGATCCTCCGAGGCTTGGGTTTTCAAGGTCTCCTCGACCCACGCATCCGAGCTTCCGCCCACGTAGAAAAAGAGATCTGCCGAGGAGATCCGAATAATATCCTCCGCCGAGGGCTGGTAGCTGTGAAGATCCGAGCCGTTTGTAATGAGGAGCGAGACCTCGACCGTCTCACTTTCGCCCACGATATTCTTCACCCAATCGTAG
>JAFQPC010000121.1 GCA_017411935.1 Clostridia bacterium
AATTTCCAAAAAGAAACCCAAAACGACAAACGCCGTCAAGGGTTTTCGCGGATGTCGTAGGTCTTGTCGTAGAGAACATAAAAAAACGACAGATCGAGGGCGATAAAAATTTTTTTGGATTTTTTCAAAAAAGCTATTGACAGAGGGGGGAAAGTGTGGTAAAATACTTGGGTAAATGAAGCAGAATCTTCTCGGTTCTCACCCTGCCGCATCGCGAGCTTGTGTAGATATTGGCGCTCTCCTATGGGGGAGTCTCTGATCGTGCGGGGAAAATTCTGTCTTCGCATGATTTTTTTTGCTTTCCGGCAAAATTGGAGGTGTATTGAACATTAGCGCAAAAGAATTGTTGATCAACGAGGAGATCAAAGCAAAAGAGGTTCGTGTGATCGGTACCGAGGGAGATCCCATCGGAGTGATGTCGCCCGAGGCGGCACTGAAGATCGCATACGAGCAGGGCTACGATCTCGTCCTTATGGCTCCGCAGGCACAGCCGCCCGTCTGTCGCATTATGGACTACGGTAAATACCGTTTTGAACGCGACAAGAAGGAAAAGGAAGCCAAGAAAAAACAGCAGGTCATCGAGCTCAAGGAGATTCAGCTGTCCTGCCGCATCGACACGCACGATTTTGAGACCAAGGCAAGACACGCCGTCCGTTTCCTTTCGAGCGGAAACAAGGTCAGAGTCGTCATGCGCTTTAAGGGCCGTGAGATGAGTCATATCGCGATCGGTCAGGAGATCATGCAAAAGTTTCAGGACGCTTGCTCTGAGGTGGGCAACGTGGATAAGGCACCCGTACTTGACGGAAGACTGCTCAGTATGGTCATTTCGCCGCTGAAGCTGAAATAATTGAAACCGTCGTTCGATCGAACGAGGAGATATGGGGAAGAACCCCGCACTGATTTTTGAAAAAACAAAAAGGAGATTATAAAAATGGGAAAAATCAAGACGCACAAGGCATCTGCCAAGAGATTTTCTGTTACCGCTTCGGGTAAGGTAAAGATGGGTCACTGCCATCACAGACACAACACGGGACTGAAGACCGCAAAGAGAAAGAGACATCTGCGCTCGAGCGCAATTCTCAGCGAGTCGATGACCGCAAACATCAGAACGTTGATCCAGAAATAATCGAATCGGAAGTAAGGAGGACATAGAAAATGGCAAGAATTAAGGGCGCAATGATGACGCGCAAGAGAAGAAATAAAGTACTCAAGGCAGCAAAGGGCTACTGGGGCGCAAAGTCCAAGCACTTCAAGATGGCAAAGCAAGCCGTTCTCAAGAGCGGAAACTACGCTTTTGCAGGAAGAAAGATGAAGAAGAGAGACTTCCGTCAGCTTTGGATCGCTCGTATCTCGGCACAGGCAAAGGTCAACGGAATGAACTATTCCACCTTTATGCACGGCCTCAAGCTCGCAGGAATCGACCTCAACCGCAAAATGCTCGCTGAGCTCGCAGTTTCCGACAAGGAAGCATTCGCAGCACTCGCAGAAAAGGCAAAGGCAGCTCTTTAATCAGAGCTCGAAAACCCCGTATATACGGGGTTTTCTTTCGTTTTCAAATCAAGAGAGTAGGGGGGAAAAAGCGTGAGAGAAGCGATCACTTCAAGACAAAATCCGCGCGTCAAGGAGATTTCCGCGCTCGGCGAAAAGAAGTACCGAAAAGCGACGGGCTGCTTCCGTCTTGACGGCAAAAAGCTCTTTTTGGAAGCACTCTCAAGCGACGCCGAGATCGTTTCGGTCTGGCTCTCCGAGGGCGCGTCCGACGCAGTGCGAGAGACGGTCGAGCGTGCGGTCGACGAAGGTCGGCTGGACGGGGAACGACTGGTTCTTGCTTCGGAGAGCGTGTTTGAAAAGATCACCGAAGAAGCCTCGCCCGAGGGCGTGGTGACGGTCGTGCGCGCAATGGATCACTTGCACCGAACGCTCGCAGACGGCGAAAAACTCCCCGAAGACGGCTTTGGCTCGGAAAAATTGCTCATCGCGGAATCTCTGCGCGACGCGGGAAACCTCGGAACGGTACTCCGAAGCTGTGCCGCGCTCGGGATTGATCGGCTGATCCTCAGCGACGATTGCGCCGAGCTCTATAACCCCAAAACACTCCGCGCCGCCATGGGCGCGATCTTCCGCCTGCCCACACTGCGTGTCGCCCCCGACCGTCTGCCGACGGTGATCGGAGAGCTTCGCGCCACGGGTAGACACGTCTATGCCGCCGCACTCCGAGAGGACGCAATGCCCATCGGAGAATTTTCGCTCGGCGCACGCGATTGCTTCGTCATCGGAAACGAGGGACACGGACTGTCGGACACTCTGATCGAAGCGTGCGACGCCTCTGCCATCATTCCCATGCGCGAGGGCAACGAATCGCTCAATGCGGCAGCCGCCGCCACGGTCTGCATCTGGGAGACCGTGAGAGCAAAGTAAAAAACAAGGAGAAACCCGTGAGACGATACGGAAATGATAACAAAATATTTTGGATTTGGCTTTCCTTGGCGTGCGGTGTTGCTTCCAGGGAATTCGGTCGGCTCGTGACTCGCTTTGACGATGCGTATGAGCTCTATGCGATGAGCGACGAGGAGATCGAGGGCATCGACGGCATCGGAGAGAGACTCAAGATGCGCCTGTCCGATAAAAATATGGAAGACGCGGAGAAGATCCTCGAGGACTGTCAAAAGGGCGGCGTGACGGTGGTGACCTACGCCGACAAAGCCTATCCGCCCAAGCTTCGCCTGATCGAAGATCCGCCTGTCGTGCTGTACGTGCTCGGAAAGATCTCGGGACTCGAAAGCCACCCCTCGATCGGTGTGGTCGGAACGAGAAAAATGAGCGAATACGGACGAAAAATGGCGTTCCGTCTCTCCTATGAGCTCGCGATTGCGGGGACGGTGATCGTCAGCGGTCTGGCTCTCGGCGTCGACGGCGTCGCGGCGTGCGCCGCGCTCGAAGCCAAGGGAAACACGATCGCCGTGCTCGGCTGCGGCGTGCTTGTCGATTATCCCAAGGCGCACCGAAAGCTCAAGGCGGCGATCGTCCGCCACGGCGCGGTCATCAGCGAATATCCGCCGAACACCCCCGCCGTGCCGAGAAATTTTCCGACAAGAAACCGCATCATCAGCGGCATCTGTCACGGAACGCTTCTCGTTGAGGGTACGAAAAAGAGCGGCTCGATGATCACGGCAAGACTTGCGATCGGACAGGGAAGAGCGCTCTTTGCGGTGCCGGGCAAGATCGGAGACGTCAACTCCGAAGGACCGAATCTTCTCATTCGCGAGGGAGCGTATAGCGTTCTCGAAAGCACCGATATTTTAAAGCACTACGACTTTCTCTATCGGGAAAATCTCGATCTCCGAGCACTCCGCGCCACGAGCGTGCCTGATTGTGACGAGACACTTCGCCGCTTCGGCGTGCCTACCGATTACGAGGAGGGCAGACGCGGCGGAAGAGAGACGTTTGACCGACCGCGTACAGCACCGTCTCCCGTAAAAGAAACCAAAAAAGAAGAACCCACCCATGCTCCCAAGGCAGAACCCACGCCCATACCGAGTGTCCCGCTCTCGCCGACCGAGCAGAGCGTGCTCGCGCGAATGCCGATGAATCACCCCATAACGCCCGACGCACTTTGTGGCGACGGCTGTGGGATCGGAGAGGTCCTCACGGCACTGACGATGCTCGAGCTTTACGGCATCGTGACCTCGCTCCCGGGCGGGCTTTACGTAAGAAAATAATAAAAGAAACAATATATCAAGATATTCCCCATCAGAAAGGAACGAAAAGGATTTATGGCAAATCTGGTTATCGTGGAGTCTCCCTCCAAAGCATCTACCATCAAAGGCTATCTCGGCTCGAACTATAAGGTCATCGCGTCCAAGGGACACGTTCGCGACCTTCCTAAGAGCAGCTTCGGTGTGGACGTCGAAAATGATTTTGACGCGCACTATATCAACATTCGCGGTAAGGGCGATCTGATCCGTGAGATCCGCAAGGAAGCAAAAGCCGCAGGCAAAGTCTTCCTCGCAACCGACCCTGACCGTGAGGGAGAAGCCATCGCGTGGCATCTGTCGGTCGCGCTTGGCATTCCCGTGGAAAAGACGATGAGAATCACCTTCCACGAGGTCACCAAAACGGCAGTCAAGAGTGCCATCAAAGCACCCAGACAGATTGATATGAACCTCGTCAACGCCCAGCAGGCAAGACGAATCCTCGACCGTATCGTCGGCTACAAGCTCTCGCCTTTCCTCTGGAAGAACGTGCGCAGCGGACTCTCGGCAGGACGCGTGCAGTCGGTCGCGACGAGAATGATCGTCGAACGCGAGGAGGAGATCCGCCGCTTTGAGCCCGTCGAATATTGGACGGTCGATACGATGCTCTCCGCCAAGGACGGCACCGATTTCTCGGTCCGCTTCTACGGAAACGAGCAGGGAAGAATGAAGCTGACCTGCGAGGAAGAGGCAATGGCGGTCGTGAATGCCGTTACGGGCAAGCCTTTCTCGGTCAAGTCGGTCAAGAAATCCAAGAAGAAAAAGCTGCCGGCACCGCCCTTTACGACCTCGACGCTGCAACAGGAAGCGGCAAGAAAGCTCGGCTTCCGTTCGCAGAAGATCATGCGCATCGCGCAGGAGCTTTACGAAGGTGTGAACGTCGGCGCGGAAAACGGCGGAATGCAGGGTCTTATCACCTATATGCGTACCGACTCGCTCCGTATCTCTGCGGACGCGCAAGCCGAGGCAAGAGAATATATTTCGGAAAAATACGGTGAGAAGTATATCACCGAGACCCCCCGAGCATATAAGACAAAAGCAGGCGCGCAGGACGCGCATGAAGCGATCCGTCCCGCAAGAGTCGAGCTTGACCCCTCGAAGATCAGAAAGTATGTCACGCCCGACCAGTATAAGCTCTATAAGCTCATTTGGGAGAGATTTGTGGCAAGCCAGATGGAATCTGCCGTACTCGCTACGGTGACCGCAGACTTTGCATCGGAGGGATATATTTTCCGTACGAGCGGCTATACCGTGGATTTCCCCGGTTATATGGCGGTATATGAGGAGAGCGAGGAAGAAACGCGCGTCAATGCCGATGAGGTGCGTGAGCAGAAGAACATCCGTCTGCCCGCCGTCAAGGAGGGAGAGACGGTCGCGTTCCTTTCGATCGACCCCACCAAGCACTTTACCGAGCCGCCCGCACACTATACCGAGGGAACGCTGACCAAGGCGCTGGAGGATATGGGCATCGGTCGTCCGAGTACCTTTGCCACGATCATCGGAACGATCATTACCCGCGGCTACGTTAAGCTCGAGGGCAAGTCGAAGGCGCTCATTCCCACGCCGACGGGTGAGCTGACGAACTCGCTGATGATGGAAAGCTTCCCCGATGTCGTCAACTACAAGTTTACGGCAAAGATGGAGGACGATCTGGACGGAATCGCCAAGGGAGAGACGCAGATGAACACGGTGCTTTCGGGATTCTGGGTCGGTTTTGAAAAAGAGCTTGGCGAAGCCAACGAAAAGATGGCGTCGCGAGAGCTGGAGGTTCCCGTCGAGGAGACCGATATGATCTGTGATAAGTGCGGCGCGAAGATGATCGTCAAGAACGGTCGTTACGGAAAGTTCGCGGCGTGCCCCAACTATCCGCAGTGCCGTAATACCAAGCCCCTGACCAAAGCCCCCGCCGAGGACGAGGGAGAGGGAGCACCCGAGAAGAAGCTCATTATCGCCGACTTCAAGTGTGAAAAGTGCGGCGCGGATATGGTACAGAGAACGGGAAGATACGGAAGCTTCTTTGCTTGCATCCGTTATCCCGAATGCGACTTCTCGAAGCAGAAGACCAAGGATATCGGCGTTCCTTGCCCCAAGTGCGGATCGAAGATCGTCATGAAGACGGGCAAGAGAAAAACGGTATTCTACAGCTGTGAAAAATACCCCGAGTGCGACTTTTCCTCGTGGGATCTTCCCACGCTCGAAAAGTGCCCCGACTGCGGTAAGATGCTCTTCCGCAAAAAGGGACAGTCGATGCTCGTCTGCCACGAAAAGGACTGCGGCTATAAGCGTGAGGTCATTTCCGAGGCGGCAGTAGAGGAGAATTGAGAAAAATTCCACCAACCTTGGTAGGGGCTGGTGCCCACGACAGCCCGCAATCAAAGAAAATTACACAGAGATTGAACGGGTCGCCGAGGGCGTCGACCCCTACGGGTTTGAAGGGGCTTTTTCGCAGAGCATTTTCCTTTTGCTTTTAAAGTATTGATAAATTAAGGATTTTTATGAAACCAACGATCACCATCATTGGCGCAGGACTTGCCGGCGCTGAAGCGGCGTGGCAGGCACAGAAGTGCGGCGTGCACGTCCGTCTTGTCGAAATGAAACCAAAAAAATATACCCCCGCGCACCACGCCGAGGGCTTTGCCGAGCTTGTCTGTTCAAATTCGCTTCGCTCGGACAGCACGGCAAATGCCGTGGGTCTGCTCAAAGCTGAAATGAGAAGGCTTGGCTCGCTCGTGATGGAAGCCGCGGACGCAACGCGCGTGCCCGCAGGCTCGGCGCTCGCCGTCGACCGTGAGAAATTCTCGGCATATATCACCGAGAAGCTCCGCGCTTGCGAGAACATCGAGATCATCGAGGCAGAAGCCGAGAGCGTCTCCGAGAGCGACGGCATCACCGTCGTCGCCACGGGTCCTCTGACCTCGGATACGATGGCGAACTTCCTTCAAAATGACCTCGGTCTTGGCGGTCTCCACTTTTTCGATGCCGCCGCACCGATCGTCGATGCGCAAAGCATCAATATGGACACTGCGTTTTTCGCCTCGCGCTATGACAAGGGCGATGCCGACTATATCAATTGCCCGATGAATGCCGAGCAGTACGAGGCATTCTGGCAGGCGCTGATCTCGGCAGAGGAAGCGCCCCTGCACGACTTTGACCGCGAGGAGCAGAAAAACCTCAAGGTCTTCGAGGGCTGTATGCCCGTTGAGGTGATGGCAAGACGCGGACGCGATACGCTCCTCTTTGGACCGCTCAAGCCCGTGGGACTTGTTGACCCGAGAGTGGGCAAGGCATCGCACGCTGTCGTACAGCTCCGTAAGGAGAACGTCGAGGGAACGATGTATAATCTCGTCGGATTTCAGACGCACCTGACCTTCCCCGAGCAGAGAAGAGTCTTCCGTATGATCCCGGGACTCGAGAACGCTGAGTTTTTGCGTTACGGCGTGATGCATCGCAATACCTATCTCAATTCTCCCGAGCATCTTGGAGAGAATTACCGACTGAAAAATAAACCGATCTGGTTTGCGGGACAGATGACGGGCGTCGAGGGCTACGTCGAATCGGCGGGTTCGGGACTTCTCGCGGGACTTGACGCCGCAAGAGCCGCGCTCGGCAAGGAAAGCGTCGTCTTTCCGAGAACGACGATGCTTGGCGCAATGTCGTACTACGTCGCGAACGGCGGCGTCGGTGCGTTTACCCCGATGAACGCCAATTTTGGCATCGTAGAGCCGCTTCCGTACCGCGTCAAGGGCGGAAAAGCGGCAAAGAATGAGGAACTCTCACGGAGAGCCCTTTCTGAGATTGATTTGATTTTGGAGAAACTTGAATGAAGAAAATTATCGTTGATATGATGGGGGGAGACAACGCCCCTGAGGAGACCATCCGCGGCGTGCTTCTTGCCAAAGAGGAGCTCTCAGCCGAGCTTTTGCTCGTCGGAAATCGCGAAGTGCTCACCGCCAAAGCGGCAGAGCTTGGCGTGTCGCTCGACGGCTTTGAGATTGTCCATACCGAGGTCGAGATCACGATGGAGGACGACCCGATCGTCGCGGTTCGTACCAAGAGCGACTCCTCGATGAGCGTGGGTCTGAAACTTCTTGCCGAGGACAAGGGAGATGCCTTTGTCAGCGCGGGCAATACGGGGGCGCTTTTTACGGGTGCGAACCTGCTCGTCCGTAAGCTGCGCGGCGTGCGCCGTCCCGCAATCGCGGCGGTGCTCCCGATGACGCCTCCCGTGCTTTTGCTCGATTCGGGGGCGAACCTCAGCGTCACACCCGAGTATCTTGAGCAGTTCGCTGTAATGGGCTCGGCGTATATGAAGAAAATGATGGGACTGGAAGCGCCGCGCGTCGGATTGCTCAATAACGGCACGGAAGACCATAAGGGTACCGAGCTGCAGATCGAGACGTATCAGCTCCTTTCCAAGAACCCGAAGATCAATTTTGTTGGAAATATTGAGGGAAATGCCGTGATGTTCGGCGCGTGTGACGTGCTCGTGTGCGACGGCTTTTCGGGCAATATTTTGCTCAAAACGATGGAGGGAATGGGCAAGCTGATGCTCAAAACGATGCGGGAACTCTTCACGGCAAGCGCGGCAACCAAGGCGGGGTATCTGCTGGTTCGCTCGCATCTTGGCGAGGTCAAGAAGAGCTTTGACGCCAGCGAGCACGGCGGCGCGCCGATCCTCGGAATTGCCAAGCCTGTGATCAAGGCGCACGGCTCGTCGAAGGCAAAAGCCTTCAAGAACGCGATTCGTCAGGCACTTGTCGCCGCCGAAAACGACCTGACCGAGGAGCTGACCGAAGAACTTGCGATCCTTTCTGAACGAAAGAAAGCCGAAAAAGCGGCAGCCAAAGAAACGAACGAAGAATAAAGAGGATATTGAAAATGCAAAGAGATCTGGCGCAGCTCGAAGCGCGCATCGGATATCAATTTCATACGAGATCAATCTTGCGCGAGGCGATGACGCATTCGTCGTACGCCAATGAGCTTCGGGCAAGAAGTAAGCGAGAGGTGCAATGCAACGAGCGTCTGGAGTTTCTGGGCGACGCCGTGCTTGCTTCGATCGTCAGCGAATATCTGTTTCGCGAATATCCCGGCCTGCCCGAGGGAGAGTTGACACAGCGCAGAAAGGCGGTCGTGCAATCGTCGGCGCTTGCGTCGTACGCAAGAGAGATCGAGCTTGGCGCGTATCTGTTGCTTGGTAACGGAGAAGAAAAGGTCGGCGGTCGTGAGCGTCAGTCGACGCTTGAGAACGCGTTTGAGGCGCTCCTTGCCGCCATCTTTCTCGACGCAAAAAGTGCGGACGGTGACGGAATGGAGACGGTACGAAATTTTCTTTTGCCCTTTGTCAAAAAGGAGCTTGAGGAAAATTACTCTCCGATCATCACCGACCCCAAGACCGAGCTTCAACAGCTTGTTCAGCAAGCCGAGGGCGACGTCCTGACCTATCACGTCGTTGGCGAGAGCGGACCCGATCACGATAAGGTGTTCGAGGTCGAGGCGAGAATGAACTCGAACGTGATCGGTTGCGGCAAGGGAAAATCCAAGCGCGAAGCCGAGCAAAACGCAGCCATCGAGGCGCTCCGCCTCTTTGGAGAGATTGAATAAAAAATCAGCGTAGCTGTGAGATCTCACGGCTACGCTATTTGATTGGACTTTTCACCTATTTTTTGGTAGGGGTCGGCGCCCTCGACGACCCATTCTGAACGAGTGTTTCTTACTGAATAAACAACAAAAGCACAAGCAGCAAAAGCAGATCGTCCTTCGTTTCATTCTGCGACAGAAGCAAGATCAGCCCAAGGAGCAACAGCTCTTCCGAGCCGATCCCTCCCCCCGAACGAAAGAGGCGAAACGGCTCGTGCCGTGCGCTCGCCGCAACACTTTCTTCCCGATCCGTCGGGGGCTCGGCAACCGCTTCGATGACCCCGAGGTTTTCTTCCTCTGCTTGGGGGAGAGAAGGGTCTTCCCTCGGCGGGGGAGGGGGATCGCGAAAGGCATTGCCGCTGTAATTTCTGGGAACGCGGGGATAGCGCGCTCCGCTTTCTTGTCGTGTGTACATCATTGCCCTCCTTTTCCTTTCTCTCCCGAAAAAATTCCGTTCGGCAAGCCTCGGAGCACCTCGGAAACGCTGGAGAGACGGATCATCGTGTCGATCGCTTCGCACCGCGATGCGCTCAGATAAGGCTTGAGCGCAAGTAACAGACAAATGCGCGGGTCATCTTTTTTTGTTGACGGAACACCTTTCTTGATGTCCCCAAGTCCCGAGAGTAGGGGAGCGATCGCCGAGATCGCCTCGGTCGGCAGAGGTTCGCGAGGCGCACTCTCGGCAATTGCCGCGAGAGGAGATGCCTCGTTGGACGGCTCGGCAGGCGGAGAGGGGGCGGGCGGTGCTTTTCCGAGCGTCGATGCCACCATCGAGATCAGCTCAGGGTGCGCGAGAATGCCTTCGATCGCGGCGGAAAGATCGAGCGACGGCGCACTGCTTGCCGTCTGCTCCCTCGTTTCGTTTCTCTCATTCGTTTCATTCATTGCCTATCTCCGTCCGCGCTTTTGATTTTTGTTCGCCTCGTATTGCTCGGTAATGCGGCGCAGATCGTCGTCGGTCGCGCTTCGAAGCGCCGAACGAATGCTCTCAATGCTTGTCGGGTCAATGTTAAACTCGGCAGGGTCAATGCCACTCTCGGCGGCAAGACGGGTAATCAGAGAAGAGAGCTGTCGGTCGTTCAGCTGTAATACCTTTTCCAGAGCGTCACGGTCAAGTTGCATCGAAAAAATCCTCCTTCACCATCAGAATGCTTCGTTATAGGATATGACAAAGAAAAGACAAACGTGCCAAGATTTTAGGATTGACGAAACGTCGATTTTATGATAAAATAAAGAAGTAGGTTTTTCTATGTTATCATATTTTGAGTTTTGAGAAAATATTCCACCCGTATGACGGGAGAAAGAGGACCGAATGAAACATTGCTTTATTCTGAATCCTGCGGCAGGCAAAGGAAAGATGGCGGCAGAGCTCCGAGAAAAGCTCGATGCGATCGAGCGAGACGACGTAGAGGTCTATTTCACGACCTGTGTCGGCGATGCTACCGACTATATTCCGCGCCGTGTGGCAGACGATCCCTCGGAAAGCTACCGATTTTACGCTTGTGGCGGAGACGGAACGCTCGGAGAGGCCGTCTGCGGAATGATGAAGCTTCCTCACGGCTGTGATGCGTCTCTCGGTCTTGTTCCCTCGGGGACGGGCAACGATTTTGTGCGGAATTTTGAGGGAGGGGAGTTCTTCTTCTCAATGGAAGATCAGCTCTGCGCCAAGGAGGAGGTCATCGACCTCATTCGCTGTAACGACCGCTATGCGGTCAATATGGTCAACGTCGGCTTTGACTGCGAGGTCGTTTGCAAAACGCTCGACCTCAAGAAAAATAAGCTCGTTCCCAAAAAACTTACTTATGTTCTCGGACTGATCATCACGCTCATTCGCAAGCCGGGCGTTCGCGCGTCGGTTTCGAAGGACGGCGGTGACGCCGAGATGAAAAATTATCTGCTCAATACTTATGCCAACGGTTGCTTCTGCGGCGGCGGATTTCATTCCAATCCGACCGCGTCGCTCACCGACGGCAGACTTGACGCACTTTTCGTGAATCCCATCGGACGCCTGCGCTTTCTTTCGATCGTCGGCGCGTATAAAAAGGGAACGCATCTCGATCCCAAATACGCAAAGGTCCTCAATCACGAAAAACTCGACCGCGTCGATCTTGCGTTTGAGAAGACGACCAATATCAGCATCGACGGCGAGGTCGTCCGCGCCGATGAGCTTCACCTCTCGATCAAGCGTGACGCGCTTCGCTTCCTCGTACCGCAGGGCGCTTCGATGAAGCCCAAGCATAAAAAGGAAGAGAAGAAACCCGCAGAGGCACTCTCCGTATGACCGAAAAATTCGTGATCTTTTCCGACGTTCACGGCAGAGCCGACCGCGTGCGCGAGCTCGTCTCGCGCCACCGCGACGCGAGCACCTTTCTCTTTCTTGGAGACGGACTGCGCGATCTTGACGGGCTCGACTTTTCCCCGGTTGCCGTGTGCGGAAATTGTGATCTTTTCTCAACGGATACCCCCGAGGAGCTTTTTCTTGACCTTGGTGGAAAGAAAATTTTGCTGATGCACGGACACCGCCTCTCGGTCAAATCGGGACTCGACCGTGCACTCGCGTATGCCTCGGCAAGAGGCGCGGACGCACTTCTGTTCGGGCATACCCACCTGCCCGAGGAAGCCTATTTTCCCGAGGGAACAGCGCTTTCGGACGGCACGCGTCTTGCGCGCCCGATGTGGGCATTCAATCCGGGGAGCCTCGGAGAGCCGCGCGGCGGCAAACCCTCGTATGGGCTTTTGCAGATCCGAAACGGACAGATGCTTTTCTCACACGGAACGCTCTGAAATAAAAAATAAGGCTCTCCCTATGGGAGAGCTGTCGCGTAGCGACTGAGAGAGTGTTTTTACAAAAAAAGCCCTCCCCGAAGGGAAGGCTTGGATTTCTTATACAAGAGCGCTATCTTCCGGTACGTTTTCAGCTTGCGCCGCCGCAAGCTCGACTTCCTTGTGATATGCCGCAATGACCTCGTTCTCCAGCATACTGCGGAATGCCGCGTTGATGGGATGTACGATGTCGCGGTAGGTCTCATCGGGGTTCTTTCGGCTGGGCATTACAATAAAGAATTTTTCGCGGGCATAGATGACTTTAATGTCGTGAACGGCAAGCTGACCGTCAAACGTTACCGAAACGACGGCCTTCATCGGTCCCTCGTCAAAGAGCTTTCTGACTTTGATGTCTGTGATTTGCATTTCTTTTTTTCCTCCGTCTTGTTGATTTTTATTGAAGTGGATTTTTTTAAATTTGGATATTTTTTCAAATTGATACTAATATTATACAATAGGTTTTTGACGGATATACAACGGTTTTTTGTTTTTTTTGTGAACGTGTATGAAAGTTTTCTGCACGCTTCGACACCCCTCGTCTGCTCTCGCAAAAAGCGAGAAAAGACGTGAATTTTCGACGAAGTCGGAGGTGGAAAGATTTATGGCAACTCCCAATACCCATTACGGTGCCGCGCACATCGCAGAGATGCTCCGAGAAGCGAAAAGCATCTTCTTTATCGGTGTGGGCGGGATCAATATGTCCTCCCTTGCGCACCTGACGCACCGCGCGGGCTTTCGCGTCGGAGGCTCGGATCGCACAAAAAGCACCCTCACCGAACGTCTGCGACACGAGGGACTCGAGATCGTTTATGAGCATAAAAAAGAGAACGTCGAGTCCTATGACGCCGTCGTTTACACCGTCGCCATCTCGCCCGATAACGAGGAATATCTCCGCGCAAAGGAGAGAGGAATCCCTTGTATTTCACGCGCCGATTACCTCGGCTACCTGATGACGGGGTATGAGCGACGCATCGGAATTTCGGGCATGCACGGCAAGAGCTCGTGTACCTCGATGTGCGCGCAGATGCTGCTTTCCGCAGGCGCAGAGCCTACCGTGCTTTCGGGCGCGGAGCTTCGCTCGATGGGCGGCGCGTATTGCCTCGGCGGCAAGGAGAATTTTGTCTTCGAGGCGTGCGAGTATATGGACTCTTTCCTCGATTTTAACCCGAATATTGCGGTCGTACTCAATATTGAGATGGACCACGTCGATTATTTCCACAGTATGGAGCAGATCCGTACGTCATTTTTGAACTACGCCCAAAAAACGGGCAAGGACGGTTTCGCCGTCGTCAACGGCGACGATGACGAGGTCGCAAGGTCGCTTTCGAGCTACGAGGGCACGATGCTTCGCTTCGGTATTGAAAACGGGGCGTGCGAGTATCTTGCCAAAAATCTCTCGTGCGAGCGCGGACGGTGGTCGTTTGACCTCTGTGAGCGCGGAGAGATCCTTTGCCGAGTGACGCTGTCGGTCGTTGGACGGCATCAGATCTATAACGCGCTTGCCACCGCCGCCGTTGGTCGTCTCTGCGGACTTTCGGGCGAGGGAATTGCCCGTGGTCTTGCCGAGTTTTCAGGCGCGAAACGAAGAATGGAGCGTAAGGGAAGGATGCAGGGCGCTGAGGTCTACGACGATTACGGTCACCACCCCACCGAGATCCGCGCCACACTTGCGGGAGCAAAAGCAATTCCCGCCGAGGGCGGACGCCTATTCTGCGTCTATCAGCCCCATACCTATTCGCGTACCGCGGCGTTGCTCGAGGAGTTTAGCGAAGCCTTTGGCGATGCCGACCGCGTGCTTTTTGTCGATATCTACGCGGCGCGTGAGACCGATACGCTCGGCGTCAGCTCCGAGCTTCTTGCCGAGAGAGTCGGCGAGAAGGCAAGCTACGCGGGGAGCGTGGAGAACGCCGCAAAGATGCTCCGCAGGGAGCTTCGCGAGGGCGATGCCGCCATCGTGATGGGCGCGGGCAATATCGACCGAATTTTTACTGTATTGGAAAAGGATATCAAACAATGAGTGAATACCACGGATGCGACGGCTACGACGTCATCGCAAGAGTTTACGAACAAATGGGCGAGACCATCGACTATGAAGTCTGGGCAGACTTTGTCGAGGCAAGCTTCGAAAAATATCTTCCCGCACGCCCCGAGCTTGTGCTCGATCTGGCTTGCGGAACGGGACGAATGACCCGCGCCCTCGCCAAGCGAGGATACGATATGATCGGTGTCGACGGAAGTCCCGAGATGCTCGGCGAAGCCTACGCGCAAAAGACCGAGGACGATGGGATCCTCTATCTCTGTCAGGATATGCGCGAGTTTGAGCTCTACGGAACGGTCGGCGCGGTCGTCTGCTGCCTTGACAGCATCAATTATCTTCTGAGCGAGGACGACGTAGAGAAGACCTTTCGAACGGTGCACAACTACCTCGATCCCGACGGACTTTTCCTCTTTGACCTCAACACGCCCCATAAATTTGAAACGGTGTACGGCAACGAAGCCTATATCCTTGAGGATGAGGACAGCTTCCTCGGTTGGCAGAACGAATATGACCGAGAGAGTGGCATCTGCGACTTTTATCTGACCCTCTTTGAAGAGGACGAGGACGGACGCTATACGCGCTCCGAGGAGCATCAGAGAGAGAAGTGCTACACAAGAGAGGTGGTCGAGAAGCTGCTCGCCGAAAGTGGATTTGAAACACTCGGCTTTTTCTCGGCGTTTGACTTCACCGCCCCCACCGAGACGACCGACCGCTGGTATATCGCCGCAAGAGCGAAGAAATAAATCAAAGGAAGTTCAATCAAATGAAAAACGAAAAGAAATACGCAACCATTCTCCGCGCAATGACCGCCGACGGAAGCGCGAGAATTCACGTCATCAACGCAAAGGAGATCGTCAATCGCACGATCGAAATTCATAAAACCGCCCCCACGGCGACGGCAACGCTCGGTCGCCTTCTGACCGTCACCTCGCTGATGGGCTGTATGATGGGCGACAAGGAAAGCTCGATCACCGTCACGCTCGGCGGCGACGGACCTGCGGGACGTGTGCTTGCCGTTGCCGATTATTACGGAAACGTCAAGGGATATATTCAGAACTCCGAGGTCGACGTGCCGAGAAAGTCGAACGGAAAGCTGAACGTCGGCGCGGCAGTCGGCAGAGGTACGCTCACCATCATTCGTGACGAGGGAGGAAAAGAACCCTATACGGGCTCGATCCCGCTCGTCAGCGGAGAGATCGCCGAGGATATCGCCGCATATTACGCAAACAGCGAACAGATCCCCACGGTCTGCGCGCTCGGAGTGCTCGTCGATACCGACGGAAGCTGTAAGGCGGCGGGGGGAGTGCTCGTTCAGCTTTTGCCCTTTGCCAATCCCGAAACGGTCGATGCCATCGAAAAGAACGTGCCTGAGCTTGCCAACGTCTCTCGCCTCTTTGATCGAGGAATTTCCAACAAGGAAATTGCCGATATCGCGCTTCGCGGCATCGAATATGACGTGTTCGATGAGCTCGAGGTCGAGTATGCGTGTAACTGCACCAGAGAGAGGGTAGAGAAAGCACTCATCACACTCGGAAAGCCCGAGCTTGAAAAGATGCTCGCCGAGCAGGTTGCCGAGGGGAAGAACGAAGAACTCGAGGTCGGCTGTCGCTTCTGCGGACGCAAGGAGATCTTCAAAAGAGAAGACATCGAAAGAATGTTTTAAGGTCGCAAGGGACGCGTGTTACTTTTCTTTTAAAAAAGAAAAGTAACCAAAAGAAAACTGCCGCAAAAAGAAATCTGCTGTCGCCGCATGGGCAGTGCAGACTTCGGTTTTCTGAGGAACAAACTTGTCGGACAGTACCTACCGACAAGTTTGGGATGCGATTTTTGTTCCAATGATTTATCTGCAAACTCGTAGGGGTCGGCGTCCTC